>JBPCXM010000078.1:0-6528 GCA_051008535.1 Pseudomonadales bacterium
GCTCCCCCAACATCACCAAGGCGCTGCACGGTGAGGCGCTCCAGCCTTTTTGCGGCGCACTGATCAGAATATCCACGCCGCTAACCTGCATATCGACCCATAATGTGCCGGAGGCAATACAGTCCAGTACAAACAGCCCACCCACGGAATGAACCGCAGCGGCGACTTCGCGGATGTAATCGTCGGGTAGCAACATGCCAGAAGAAGTTTCAACATGGGGCGCAAACACCATATCCGGCTTTTCAGCCTTGATGCGTGCGACCACTTCGTCGATAGCAGCCGGTGCAAGTGCCGCCTGCGAACCCGTTTCGATTGGCTGAGCCTTCATTACGATTTCTTCGGAGGGGATATGACCCATCTCCAGAATCTGGGTCCAGCGGTAACTGAACCAGCCGTTGCGAATAATCAGGCACTTTTTATCAGTGGCGAATTGGCGCGCAACGGCTTCCATTCCATAGGTGCCGCCGCCGGGAACGACGACTACCGCTTCGGCGTTGTAAACCTTTTTAAGCGTGGTTGAAATATCATTCATGACACCCTGAAAGCTTTGCGACATGTGGTTCAACGAACGGTCGGTAAACACAACGGAGTATTCGAGCAAACCATTAGGGTCGATATCGGGTAGTAAGCCGGGCATAAATAAGATCTCTTTTTTAGTGGCGAATACAATTACAAACGCGCGAGTATAGGATACCTGGCGTAATCTGGAAACCACTACATTGCTAGGACGCGGCCACTAGTCATCAAGAAAAATATTCACACGGCGATTCCGTTGGCCCTTCTTTTCTACTTTGCCAATTCTGACTTGGCCCACCTCGCCGGTAGACTGAAGATGCGTGCCACCACACGGTTGCAGATCTACATTTTCGATTTCCAACAGTCGAATTTTGCCGGCGCCTTTGGGCGGCTGCACCGACATTGTTCTAACCAGCTCTGGTTGCGCTTCAAGATCTGCGTCAGTAATCCAGCGTGTAGTAACAGGGTGATCTGCCGCTACAAGCGCGTCGAGCGCAGACTGTACCACCGCTTTGTCTATCGTATCTTCCATATCGAAGTCCAGTCGACTCTTGTCGGCCGATATATTGCCGCCGGTTACGCCGTACTTGAGCACCGCGCCGAGTAGATGCAAAGCGGTGTGCATACGCATGTGTCGGTAACGACGGTTCCAGTCGATTTGTACGAGCACGTTTTGCCCTGGTTGCGGAATGCTGTCACCTTCGGCAAGCACATGCGTAATCGAACCATCGTCGGTATAACGGGTATCAACGATAGTAGCGTTGCCGCTGTCCCAACTTAGTGTGCCGCTGTCGCCTGGCTGACCGCCGCCCAAGGGGTAGCATACCGTGCGGTCTAAGATAACCCTATCACCGTTTGCAGCACTGACTGTCGCGTCACATTCTTTGCGGTAAGCATCTTCTCTGAAAAGTGCTTCTGTCATTGCAAGCCTCCAATTGATCGTGGCGTGTTAACCGCCACACCATAAAAGTTATGGTAAGGTTATACCACAATCTTCGGAAACAAGAATGATGAACGACTACTCATTTCAAGACAAAACGGTGGTAATCACCGGCGCTTCGGCTGGTGTTGGCGCGGCCTGTGCCAGAACGTTTGCCCAGCAAAAGTCTAAGCTTGTGCTGGTCGCCCGTGGCGAAGCAGCGCTAAATACTATTGCGGAGGAGTTGAGCGCTGAAACTGAGGTGCTGACAGTAGCCATGGATGTCGCGAATACTACTGACTGCATGACCTTGTTTGAAAAAGCCGTCGCCAAATTTGGTGCGGTTCATGTGCTGGTAAATAACGCCGGGCTGCATACCAGAGGACCGGTGGAAACCAGAACGCCTGAAGATCTTGCTGCTATGGTCGATGTCAATATGCGCGCGCCATTGGTATTAACTGCAGCGGCTTTGCCCTTGATACGCCAGGCCGGAGGTGGCGCCGTCGTGATGGTTGGCTCTCTCGCCGGACTCGCGCCGTTGCAAGGGGCAGCCACCTACTCCGCCACGAAAGCAGGATTGCGTGCTTTTTCCTATGCCCTGGCGGACGAATTACAAGGCAGTAGTATCCATATCGGTGTGGTATCACCCGGACCGATTGATACAGGCTTTATCATGGATGAAATCGATCAGGTGGAAGATATCGTTTTCTCACAGCCGATGAGCACCGCTGAAGACGTAGCCGATGCAGTAATGGCATTGGCACAGGGAGGTAGAATTGAAATCGCCATGCCCGCAGCAAGCGGTAAATTAGCCAGCCTCGGTTATTTGTTTCCATCGTTTCGGCGCAAAAGCCGCGGCATGTTATACAGCAAGGGACGCAAAAATAAAGAGAAGTACCGGCAGCGTGCTGCTACGGAAGCTTCCGACAATTGAGGCTGGTGTTGCTGGCTCCGCTGAACGTGCCGATTCCCGATTCGAACTCGATCAATACATTCATCGCGGCGAGCGCGGAGAACCGGATCAAACTCGTCGCCACAGGGCCTGCTAACATCATTGCCCATGAGGCGGACACTATCTGAGCAACTACCACACCGATCAGTTTAATGCAGCCGCGAACATCATGGATAAGGGCAGTAATCTGTCCAACACTCTTGGTGCCGGCGCCGACCAACTGCTCGGCACTGATGACGATGTCGACGTCGACTTTGGGCTCGATATTTTGGTGACAAATGAGGGGCTAACCGGAATCGAAGATACTTTGAACAACGCGGCGTTCGGCCTTACCGCCAACCAATAAAAGTAGAATCAAGCTCGTGGGGATTGCCGACGTGCACTCCCCCTCTACGAGCTTAAACTTTCGCTAACTGGCTGCAACGACGAAACTTCGGGTAGTCAGCGGCAAAATTCTGACGCCCGATGGGCGATAAACGTCATAGGCGTCAGCTTCTCAATCAAAATCTCAATCGATTTTATAGCATATTGCGATCTAAACTTTCGAATCGTTTTCGAAGCGTATATGCGGTTTAATGCTCACTATATGACATGTTTTTTTAAACGGAGTAAACCATGAAAACGCGTAATTTTCTTATAACGACCGCAATAGCCGGCGTGATTGCGATAGCAACTGCTTCCATTGCTAGCGCTGACGAGATGACAAAGCCCAAAGGCGCTATGGGTAGCAGTAAGGTGACTGCGGGGCAGGCAAAGCCGAATCAGTTTTGGTGGCCGGATCAACTGGACCTCTCTGCGCTACGTGATCACGACACACGCTCAAACCCCATGGGCGATGATTTCAATTACGCAGAGGAATTTAACAAGCTGGATTTGCAAGCAGTCAAGCAAGATATCAATGCTTTGCTTACTGTCTCTCAAGATTGGTGGCCCGCAGACTTTGGTAATTATGGCCCATTCTTTATTCGGATGACTTGGCACAGCGCAGGTACGTATCGCACGCTAGACGGCCGCGGCGGCGCTGATGGAGGACAACAACGCTTTGATCCTCTTAATAGTTGGCCAGATAACGTTAGTTTGGATAAAGCACGGCGCTTGCTGTGGCCGGTGAAACAAAAATATGGCCACAGTCTATCATGGGCAGACTTAATTATTTTAGCCGGCAACGTTGCGCTGGAAAATATGGGGTTTGAAACTTATGGTTTTGCTGGTGGTCGTGCCGATGACTGGGAACCTGATTTAGTTTACTGGGGGCCGGAACTTGAAATGCTTGCCAGTGATCGTGAAGAAAAAAACGGCAAATTGGAACGCCCATTGGGTGCGACGCATATGGGTTTGATCTATGTGAACCCAGAAGGCCCCAAGGGTAAACCAGACCCTGTGGGTTCAGCTAAAAATATCCGAGTCGCTTTTGCTCGGATGGCGATGAATGACGAAGAAACGGTTGCTCTCGTTGCTGGCGGACATACCTTTGGCAAAATGCACGGTGCTCACAAGCCTGCTGATTGTGTAGGCCGTGAGCCGGGCGCTGCTGCGCTTGAAGAGCAGGGCCTTGGCTGGAAAAACAAATGCGGCAAAGGTCATTCTGAAGACACAGTATCCAGTGGCCTAGAAGGTGCTTGGAGCCAATCTCCGACACAATGGACCACGTTATATTTGCAGAATTTGCTTAACTTTGAGTGGCAACAAACCCGTAGTCCTGCTGGTGCGATTCAGTGGATTCCAACTGATGAGTCTTTGCATAAATTGGTACCTGATGCGCATGTTAAGGGTAAATTTAATCCACCAGTCATGACCACTGCCGATTTGGCGCTAAAATTTGACCCGGAATATAAGAAGATCACCGAACGCTTCTTGGCTAATCCGGATGAATATCAAAAAGCATTCGCTAAAGCGTGGTATAAGCTGACTCATCGCGATATGGGGCCGCGAGCACTTTATTTAGGCGGAGAAGTGCCAAGTGAAGAACTAATTTGGCAAGATCCTGTTCCGGCAGCAAAAACTAAGCCTATCGGTAGCCGAGCTGTTAAAAACCTTAAAAAGGACATTCTTGCCTCTGGTTTAACTGTTTCTGAATTGGTGCGTACAGCGTGGGCGTCGGCTTCAACTTTCCGTGCAAGTGATAAGCGCGGCGGCGCCAATGGTGCGCGTATCGCACTTGCGCCACAAAAAGATTGGGCAGCCAATAACCCGCAAGAACTTTCTAAAGTGTTAGCCAAGCTTAGAGAGATTCAGGCAGACTTTGGTGAAGATAAAGTGTCAATAGCCGATCTGATTGTTCTTGGTGGTGCAGCAGCGATAGAACAAGCAGCAAAAGATGCCGGCCTGAAACTTGAGGTGCCGTTCCAACCGGGGCGCGGGGATACGACTCAAGCCCAAACCGATGTGAGCTCGTTTGCGTTACTTGAGTCAAAAGCTGATGCTTTTCGTAATTATTTCGATAGCAGTGACGCTTATCGTTCCCCAGCAGAGATGCTAGTTGATAAGGCTGATCAGCTGAATTTGACTGTGCCAGAAATGACAGCACTGGTGGGTGGAATGCGTGTGCTTGATGCAAATACTGATGGATCAAAGCATGGTGTGTTCACGGCTAAGCCAGGCACTTTAAGCAATGACTTCTTTGTCAATTTGTTAGACATGTCAACAAAGTGGAAGAAGTCTGACGCTGATGGAGTTTACGAGGGTGTAGATCGAAAAACTGGTAAAGTGAAGTATACCGCAACTCCGGTTGACCTGGTGTTTGGGTCAAGCTCTGAACTGCGGGCCATTGCTGAAACTTATGCTTTTGATAATTCTAAGGAAAGGTTTGCCAATGACTTTGTCAACGCGTGGGTCAAAGTCATGCAAGCGGACAGGTTTGATCTAAAGTAGTGGCTTAACTGGATATATGTGACTCAATTTGAGCGGCGGGTTAAAACGGCGGTGTTTAATACGCCGCCGTTTCCTATTGGTGTATTCTCTATTGCAGCATCGGGAAAGCTACCCGGCAACTGCTATGCTGTTGCTGGTATGCGTTTCTCTTCGGCAATCTTGTTATAGATCTCTTCCCGGTGCACGGAAACTGATTTGGGCGCGCTCACACCAATGCGAACCTGCTTGCCTTGCGTCGCTAAAACTGTCACTGAGACGTCGTCACCAATGATCAACTTTTCACCCACTCGCCGTGTCAATATAAGCATAATTCCTCTCTCCATTTGTCCCTAAGGGCATCGTTTACACGCGGCGCATCCTAGGGTAGGAAACGGCGAAAGTAATGTCTAATTCGGTCATCTGTGAGAAGTGTTACAACTATTTACAAAATTAGTGTTAAACGAACGTAGACAGGTCGAATCGCGTATGTTTAGCGACCAAGTTGTTGCAGTTTTCGGCATCACTTAGCTTGTAACTTCTTCTACCCAATCCTTGCTAAGCACGCCACACAACACTACATCCTCGTAACAACCCCATTTCTTCGTATGCTCGCTAGCGCCACCTTCAATGCTAGAAACGACGCTTGGGGTGCTGAGCATCGTCAACATAACCCATAAATGGACCGTGCAGACTATAACCAAGCATTTGCTGCAACGTCGGGCTGCACTGCTTAACCGACTCAACTGGTACCGATAAAAAGCTGTTTTCCACGGTACGACACCAGGGTTCACAATACTGCGTCGTCACGCCTAGGCGGCTGTGCTGACTGGTATTCGCACCGCCACTGTGCCACAAGGTGCCCAAGAATACGCAGACTGATCCCGCTGGCATCTCGACCGAAATTGCCGCTTTAAGATCTTCTTCTGTGGGCTTTCTATCCTCCCAACGGTGACTTCCGGGAATAACAAAAGTACCGCCATTTGCAGCGGTAAATTGATCCAAGGCCCACATGGCGGCAACCGATAGCGCTTTGCGCGGCCGTGGCACCAAATAAAAAGCATCATCGTGGTGGACAAGTTGTTGCGCCTCACCCGGGAGAATGTTAATCGCAACCGCCTGCGATAACAGGTAGTTTGGCAGCAACAGACGGTCCAGTAAGCCAAGCACATGAGGGTGTTCAACTAACGGGTTGCAAAGCAGTGTTTTTTGCAAAAGACTATAAATACGTTGCGTCTTGAAGCCTTCAAAACCGTGACGGCCGGTAGGACCCAAAAGCGCCAGGATTTCTGAT
>JBPCXM010000079.1:0-3961 GCA_051008535.1 Pseudomonadales bacterium
GTCACTCATACTGTCAGGTACGGCGTAGCAAATTGCAACCGACGGAGATCAGTAGTGGCAAAAAAGAATGCGTTTTATGCACAATCGGGCGGCGTGACTTCGGTCATTAATGCATCGGCCTGCGGCGTTATCGAAACCGCTAAACTGCACCGGCAAAAAATCGGCAAGGTGTACGCCGGCAACAACGGTATTCTCGGCGCACTGCATGAACAGCTAATCGATACCAGCAAGGAAAGTGCCGCTGCCATTGCTGCACTAAAGCACACCCCCTCTGGCGCTTTTGGTTCGGCACGTTACAAACTGAAAGATCTTACCAGCAATCGGGCTGAATACGAACGACTGATTGACGTATTCAAGGCGCATAACATCGGTTATTTTTTTTACAACGGCGGCGGCGATTCACAAGATACCGCCTGGAAGGTATCGCAATTAGGCGCAGAGATGGACTACCCGATCACTTGTATCGGCATACCGAAAACGGTAGACAATGACTTGCCGCATACCGATTGTTGCCCGGGTTTCGGCTCGGTGGCGAAATATGTGGCCGTGTCGACGCGAGAGGCCGCGCTTGACGTTGCTTCGATGTACGAGACCTCAACAAAAGTGTTTATTCTCGAAGTAATGGGTCGTCACGCAGGCTGGATTGCGGCCGCCGGTGGTCTGGCTGCACAACAGGAAGGAGATGCGCCGCATATCATTTTATTCCCCGAAATCGCCTTTGAACGGCAAAAATTTCTTAAAGAAGTCGCCCGTCGAGTGAAAAAAACTGGCTATTGCGTGATTGTTGCATCTGAAGGTGCGCACTATGCCGACGGCAAATTTGTTGCTGACGCCGGGCGCAAAGACGCTTTCGGCCATACCCAGCTGGGTGGCGTGGCGCCTACTCTGGCGCAAATGGTCAACGATGAGCTGGCGCTAAAATACCATTGGGCAGTTGCCGATTATCTGCAACGCTCGGCGCGCCACATCGCCTCTGCAACTGACGTTGCACAAGCCTACGCAGTGGGCAAAGCTGCGGTCGAGATGGCGGTAGCGGGTAAAAACGCGGTGATGCCCATCATCGTCAGAAATAAGAGCAAACGTTATGGTTGGCATATCGATTCTGTATCGCTGGAAAGCGTTGCTAACGTGGAACGTAAAATGCCGCGCGACTACATTACGCGCAACGGCTTTGGAATTACCGACAAGGGGCGCGAATATCTGCAACCGTTGATTCAGGGAGAGGATTACCCGCCGTTTAAAAACGGCTTACCGCAATATGCGCAGCTTAAGAAGGTCATGGTGCCCAAAAAGCTGCGGACTAAATTTAAGCCCGGTTAACGTTTGCCAACAGTAAAAATGATAAGGGGGCTTTTGGCCCCCTTATCTGTTCCGCGTTGCAAATGATGGTTACAATAGCGGCGCAATTACCAGACTGACAATCGCCATCACGTTGATGAGAATATTCATCGACGGTCCTGAGGTATCCTTGAACGGGTCACCAACGGTATCGCCAACCACGACCGCGGCGTGCACCTCGGAGCCTTTACCGCCAAGATTGCCCTGCTCGACAAATTTCTTGGCGTTGTCCCAGGCGCCGCCTGCGTTGGCCATCATCAAGGCCAACAAAACACAGCCAAGCAAAGCACCGCCCAGCATACCGCCCAGTGATTCAGCGCCGATACCAAAGCCGACAATGCATGGTGCGCCAACGGCGATGATACCGGGAATAATCATCTTCTTCAGTGCCGATGTGGTCGCGATGTCGATGCACTTATTGTGATCAGGTTCGGCTGTGCCCTCACGCAAGCCAGGTATTTCGTTAAACTGGCGACGAATTTCCTCAATCATTGCCATGGCAGCATCGCCGACCGCGGTCATCGTAATGGATGCAATCAAGAACGGCAGCATACCACCGATAAACAAGCCCACCAGTACCATAGGATTGGAAAGCTCCAGGCTAAAATCGGCGTTATTGGCCGTCATTGTTTCGACGAACGCGGCGATGATAGCTAACGCCGCCAATGCCGCCGCACCGATGGCAAAGCCTTTACCAATTGCCGCCGTAGTATTGCCCACTGCATCCAGGCCATCGGTAATTTCGCGGGTGTCTTCGCCCAAGCCAGCCATCTCGGCGATGCCACCGGCGTTATCGGCAACCGGGCCGTAGGCGTCTAGCGCCATGGTCATGCCTACCGTTGCCAACATACCCACTGCTGCTATGCCGACTCCGTAGAGCCCAGCCAGCTGAGTAGAGACAAAAATAACACCAGAGATCATCAGTATGGGTATCACGACTGATTCCATGCCGACCGCAAGGCCGGTAATCATAACGGTTGCCGAACCGGTCTTACCGGCTTCGGCAATACGCTCAATCGGCTTGCTCGCCGTGTAGTACTCGGTCACCAGGCCGATGACTATGCCTCCGACGATGCCACTGATGATTGCCCACCATACATTGGTATCGAGACCCATTGCGCGGGTCAGCAGGAATGCGCCGCCGATCAGCAATACGGCTGAACCCTGATGCCCAAGACGCAGGGCTTTCTCCGGCGCGGTCGATGAACGGCTGCGCACCAGCATGATACCAATCAAGGAGCAAACCAAGCCCACCGAGGCCAGCATGAGCGGCAGTGCCATCAGCGCTGATTGGCCGCCTTCCGGCGCTAGTGTTTCTAAGCTGAATTCACCGGCCATTGCCAACGTTGATGCAATAGCAATGGTCGCAATCATCGAACCGCAGTAGGACTCGAAAATGTCGGAACCCATGCCTGCGACGTCACCAACGTTATCACCAACATTGTCGGCAATCACGCCCGGGTTGCGTGGATCATCTTCCGGTATGCCTTCTTCCAATTTACCGACCAAA
Source organism: Pseudomonadales bacterium (assembly GCA_051008535.1). Taxonomy (GTDB): domain Bacteria; phylum Pseudomonadota; class Gammaproteobacteria; order Pseudomonadales; family JAUIET01; genus JBBKXJ01. Next base: position 2,849 of record JBPCXM010000079.1, read on the forward strand.
TCGGCGCCAACATCCGCGCTCTTGGTGTAAATACCGCCACCGACCCGCGAAAACAGAGCCACCGACGATGCGCCCATGCCGAAGCCATGGATGGCATGCACAGTGTGCGGATCAGCGCCGAAGTACCAGTACAAGCCACCGAGGCCGATCAATCCCAGCGAGGCGACACACAGACCCATGATGGAGCCACCGAAAAAAGCGACTGTCAGTGCTGCGGCCTGGCCGTCTGTATGCGCAGCAACCGTGGTCCGTGAATTAGCCTTGGTGGCAGCCCACATGCCTATGTAGCCAGCCAGCGCCGAGGATAAGGCGCCTACCAGAAAAGAAATAGCCGTATTGATGCCGAGTGGCGAAATGACAATCAATACCAGCAAGACGCTGGCAAAGATGGTCAGCATTTTGTATTCGCGGTGCATAAATACCATGGCACCCTCGTGGATGGCGTTGGCGATTTTTTTGATATTGTCTTCGCCCTCACCGTAGCGGGCTAGCATTTGATAAATGACAAAGGCCACCACCAGGCCAATCACACCCAAAACCGGTGGTATAAGAAGATTTTCGCTCATAGTTTTCCCCAGGGATTATTAATGGTCGACCCACACACAAAGAAAGGTATAAAACGAAGCGCCAACCAGAGCTTGTTAGATTGTTATTCGCTTTATCGTAACTCTCTTGACTCTTTTTCTCTTGACTACGTTCCGCTACTTGATCAGTTAGCGACCAACGGCGGCGGCTCATGATAGCGAAGTCAAGTCACTGTTCACAAGCTATCATATTAGCTTTTTTAGGAAAGTCGTCCGACTGTTAGATTTGAACACAAATCCGCCGGGCCAAGCCCTTTCCGGGCTGGTATACTGCGCGCCCGCGACAACTTGGCGCGGCCTGCAAATTCTATAACAACACAATGCATTTACGGCGTTTGTACCGCTATTCGCTACCGCAGCAAGCGCAATCAGCAAACACCCAACGGCAAGGCAGCAAAGCCCATGAGTTTAAATCTAGTATCCCCAGGAAGAGACCTACCCGACGATTTCAATGTGATTATTGAAATCGCAGCACACAGCGACCCGGTTAAATACGAAGTCGACAAAGACACTGGCGCGTTGTTTGTCG
>JBPCXM010000080.1:0-18527 GCA_051008535.1 Pseudomonadales bacterium
AGCCCACACACGAAAAGATGAGCGAAAGCCGTGAATAGAGGCGTCCTGCTTCTCAACATCCATGCGCCGCAAAACTGTTGTTAAGCCTTGATCTGTTAGGGGGCGCTTCGGCTTGCTGCTGGGAAAAACATAGTCGCTGTGCCTGATGTCTGCCATTTCCTGCAATACTTCTAATGCAGCGGCAGACAGCGGTACGCGGTGCTGCTTTCCATTTTTCATGCGATCTTTGGGAATGACCCACAGCGCGCTATCTAGATCCATTTCCGACCAAACAGCTCCACGCACTTCACCAGAGCGCGCGGCGGTCAAGATGGCAAATAGAACAGCGCTGGCGGCAATGCCATCGCGAGCTTCAAGCATCTGAATAAAATTTGGAATAGCTGCATATGGCATGGACGCCAAATGCTCGACCTCTTTGAACTTGCTGGGTGACGCCAACGAGTGCTCGAGTTTGCCTTTCCATTGCGCCGGGTTTTCGCCTTCTCGGTATCCATGAACTTTGGCCCAGTCGAGTATTTTTTCAATCCTGCCGCGCAGTCTCTTCGCCGTTTCGGTTTTTGTGTGCCAAATAGGGTTCAGGCACTTGAGCACGTCTGCGCTATCGATATCGCGAATGAGTAGATTGCCGATAACAGGAGTCGCATAGTCCCTGATTGTATTGCGCCACTGCTGCGGACTTTTGGTGCTAGACCATGCTGCGGAATTACCCGCAATGAAAGCCTCAGCTGCGTCGTTGAAAATTATGTCTTTACGTTTCTTGGCGAGCTTACGTTTTCGTTCAGTGAGCGGGTCTATGTGCTCTCGCTTCATCTTGCGGTATTCCCGCGCAGCATCCCTTGCCTCCTCCAATGAAACGTCACTGATCGCCCCCAAGCCCATTTCGCGGCCTTTGCCGTTAAGCATGTATTTGAAAGTCCAGGTCTTGTTGCCCGTTGGGCTGACAAGAAGATACAAGTTACCCCCATCCGCATAGCGACCAGGTCTCTTTACTTTCGAAACTTTTAACGCGCTCAGTCGGTTGATATGGGCCATACAGCCGACCTCCTACAATCATTCCTATAAATGAGTATAGATTTTAGCGGATGGTATCGGACGATAAAAGACTTCAGGCACAAAAAAAGCCTATAAAAATAGGCTCTTTAGGATGTAGCTGGATACTGCTGGATTAGTATCTGGCGGACCGGACGGGACTCGAACCCGCGACCTCCGGCGTGACAGGCCGGCATTCTAACCAGCTGAACTACCGGTCCGAAAAGCTTATGAACGTGGTGGGTGATGACGGGATCGAACCGCCGACCCTCTGCTTGTAAGGCAGATGCTCTCCCAGCTGAGCTAATCACCCAAAGCCCAAGAGCGCGCATTCTACCCTACTCACTTGCCTTGTCAAATAAACGAGACCGGTCGCTGGGGAAGATCGACATGCGTAAAATTCGACACGCTTTTTCCGGCTACGCGTGATGTTGACTAGACCAATACAAGGCAATATGCGACATTGCACTTGTAGTTTGGGAGAACACTTATCGTGTTGAATAAGCATTACATCATGCGCAAATTGCCGCTTTTTTACGCAGGTGGATTCGCTGTGCTATTCGCCATCGCTTGCGCGCTGGCCGACATGGCCGATATTTTCAATAACGAAGACGGCTCTACCAATTGGCAATACGTCACCAATTGGTCCAGCAGTTTTCTGATTCTGCTATTGTCGCTGACTGCGATTGGACTGATGCGTAGCCGTAAACGCGCCAAGAAGTCCCGCGATGCGCTCAAACTGATACGCGTCGAACTGGAACAGCGAGTCAGACAACGCACTGAGGATTTGCAAACCAGCAACCTGAAACTGCAAGAGGAAATCGACCACGGCAAAACCACCGAGCAACTGCTGCGCGCTACCGAAACGTATTTGAACAGCATTATCCAATCTATGCCGTCGATGTTGGTGGGCATTGACGCGGCCGGTGGCATCTTTCAATGGAACCGCCGCGCCGAAGAAGTCACCGGCGTCAAGGCCCAGACCGCGCTGGGTTGCGACGCCTGGCAAGTGTATCCGCAACTGCCCGTCACCCGCGAGATTGTCAAACAGGCGCAGAAAACACGTGAAGCGGTGCATATCAAAAACGCCCATCAGGACAAAGATTATCTCAACGTTGTGGTATACCCCTTGCAAGTCGAGGACTCACCGGGCGTCATCTTGCTAATTGATGACGTCACCCAGCGTGTGCAAGCGGAAAACATGTTGATTCAAAAAGACAAGATGTTGGCTATGGGAGAGTTGGCCGGTGGTATGGCGCACGACATTAACAATCCTCTAAGCGCGATCTTGCAAACTGTACAAACGGTGGAGCGACGCTTGTCGCCCAGCCTAGAGGCCAACCAGAACGCGGCGCAGGAGTTAGGCACCAATATGGAGTTGGTCGCGGCCTACATAGAAAGACGCGGTGTCGCTGAGTTACTGCATGGATTGCAAGAAGCGGGACAACAAGCGGCCGACATTGTGACGAATCTACTCGAATTTGCCCGCAGTCGCGGTCACAACAAACAACTATCGGATGTCATTGATCTCATCGAGCATACGCTTGACCTGGCGCGCAATGTATTCTCCTTGCAGCAAGGCCTGCACTTTCAAGACATTCAGTTTAAACGCGACTATCAACAGGATTTGCAGGAATTCCCCTGTTATGCAGCGGAGCTGCAGCAAGTGTTCTTGAATTTGTTTCGCAATGCCAACCACGCGCTGCAATTGGTCGACACCACTGACCACGTGCCCTGCATTTGCATCAAAGTCTTTATGGACGACGACGCGTTGCAAATTGAAATTGCCGACAACGGCATAGGCATCGACCCGGCTATCAAACAGCGCATTTTTGAACCATTTTTTACTACTAAAGAGTTTGCCAGTGGAGAAGGCAGCGGCCTGGGATTGTCGGTGTCGCACTTTATTATTACCCAGCATCACAATGGCACAATCAATGTCGACTCGCCTCCCGGAAAAGGCAGTACATTCAGCATTCGTTTGCCCAAAAGCGCATAAACTCACCATGATTCGCACCGACTCGCCAAGCGCTATACCACGGATGAGATATCGAAAGCCAGCAAAATGTGAACTTGAAACACGCAAAATACGCGTTCTTATGCACAGCGTCACATAACGGTCATAAAACTTGAAAACTCAATTGACATTCGACACAATCGTCATGAATTACCCTACTTAACTGAATGTTTTTATTATATTATTTATATATTTGATTATTTTTTGTGCAATTTGCGATACACCTGTATTTATCGGGTGTAGCGTCCCGGTTAAACACTTTATCCACTAAGTTATCCACATATTCTGTGGACAAGTTTGGCCCCTCCCCAGCGGCATGGATAACTTGGAATAAAAAAATTTGTTAATACATCTAGAAAATCTGACCAAGGAACAGATTGAATGACTGTTCACCGGCTTCCGAACGACCATAAGCCAGATAAAGCGGACCGAGTGGTGTATCCATACCGAAAAACAAGCTGCCGGAATAGATCTGCTCATCCAGATCAAAGCTCTCGTTAGCCAACCAGGTGCTACCGGCTTCCAGCGAACCACCTAAATAAAGCGGTAAATCTAACGGCAGCGAGCTTGGCTGACTGATGCGACGATAATAAACACCGCGCGCTAATGCCAAATTCTGACCAACGATGGCATTCGGTTGCAAGCCGGAGAGGCGCAGGAAGCCACCCAAGCCTTCACTGTATTGTGGTTCAGCCGTCAGGTCATCGGCGCGCAGCAATTCACCGCCAAACACGAAGCGGTTTGGCCCCCAACCGAATGCCTGCAATCCATTGAAACGCAGACTTTTAAAATCCTGGTCCGCGCCGATGTCTTTGTCGGAAATTGCATACGACAATTCAAAACGAGAGCCCTCACTTGGAAAAAAAATACTGTCTAGAGTATCGTAAGAGAATTTCGCAAAATAATTGCCATCGTTAAATTCAATGGTATTTAGCTCGGGCGGTCCCACGCGAGCACTGGCACGACCTTGGGAACGTTCGATACCGATGCGCAATTCTGCCTTATTACTTAGCGCCCGACCGAGGCTAAAGCCAACCGTGTGGCGGCGCACCCGGAATTCGCCCAACTCGTCGCCGTCTTGAATAAACTCAATATTCTCCGCCTCGAAGGCATAGGAAGGTTCTACAAACCAGCGTTGCGAATAGTCCAGCGGCTGATAAAAGTCGGTGGTGAACTGCATCGTCTCGCCAATCTGCGCGCGCGAAAACCATTCGGCGCCGAGTCGGTTGATCGCGTTTTTGCGAAAACTGGCCGCAATGTCATGGCTGTCATCGCCGTCAAAATCATTCGCCAGGCTAAAACCCAGTTGGATATTGTCAGCGCCCCAGTATTTATCTTTGGTTTTTACCAGCAGGCCAGTTTGGCCATCACGCGTGACTAGCGCATAATTTACCAAGTCGAAGTAGCCCAGTGCATAAATGTCGGTGATGTCCTCGTCTATTAGACTCTGGTCAAACGCTTTGCCCCGTTGTTGCCGAATTTTTTTGCGAACCACCCGGTCTGCTATCGGCGATCTATTTTTTAGGTGTATAAAACTGATCATGGGTTTCGCATCGAGATCAATATTTTGCCGCTGGCCCGGTTGTATATTCCCCAGCGCGGCCAGCGCATCGGCATTCTGACTCGCATACTCGTAGCCTATATCAATTGCCTGCCGCCCTTTGGAGAAGTCGACGCTGGATATGTCTTGCAGATCGGGTTGTAGCAAAAGATCGCGCTCGCCCAGCAGTCCTATCTGCACGGCAGAATTCTTGCGGGTCAAAAAATTGGTCAGCTGGTCCATGACGGAAAACACGCTGCTAATTTCCTCCTTTTTATAAAGCGGCGCACCAATATCAATCGCTATGACACGATCGACCCCCATGCTTTTGACGACGCTAATGGGAATATTGTTGGCAATACCGCCGTCAACCAGTAAGCGTCCGTCTAAATCCAGCGGCGCCAGCAGACCCGGAATAGACATGCTTGCCTTAACGGCCTGTGCCAGATTACCCGAGTCGAGTACCACTTCATCACCGGTCGCCATGTCGGTCGCCACGGCGCGAAACGGTATCGCCAGGTCATCAAAACTTTTGTTGGTCGGCACTGGCGCAAATAGATGGTTCAACACTAAATTGAGCTGCTGCCCTTGCAGCAATCCGGTGGGAAAGCGAATTTCTCCGTCTTTTAAAGTCAAACGATTCTTGACCATAAAATCAAAGTCGTCTTGTTTGCGTTTAAACGGCAATTGGTCGCGCTTTGGGTCGTCGGTCAATGCATACGCCCAGTCGAGTTTGGTCGCAATTTCCTCGATTTCGTCAACGGAATAACCGGCGGCATACAGACCACCAATCACCGCCCCCATGCTGGTGCCCACAACGGCGTCGACTGTTATATTCTGCTCTTCAATCGCCCGTAGCACGCCAATATGAGCCAACCCTCTGGCAGCCCCACCACTCAGCACCAGGCCAATTTTTTCGCGCGGCTCGGCCTTGGCCAATGCATTACCCATTAGTAAATTCGTTAGTATTAATAACGCCAGTAGCGCTTTTCTAACGAACGTCGAAGATTTGCTGTGCTTTTGCATTGCTCGGGTCAAATAGCTCAATAATTTGCGTTGCGCATTTAATACCAAAAGCTCTAGGTAAATAAAGCGTATTAGTGGGGTGTAGTTGATGCGCGCGATGAAATACGCGGCAATAAAATAAAGATGTCAGGGCAGGATAATAATCGGCGTACCGTCGTCTACCATCTCCCAAATTTCATCCATCTCACTATCGGTAACGGCGATGCAGCCATCGGTCCAATCTTTGTTGTCATAGCGATGGGTGGCCGCACTGTAATAGCTGGGGCGACCGTGAATCATGATCATGCCACCGGGGTCGGCGCCCAGTTGTTGCGCGCGTCGCAGATCGCGGGCATTAGGATAAGAAATGTGAATAGAGCGGTAAAACCGACTGTTCTCATTACGCCAGTCCAGAACATAACGTCCTTCTGGCGTGCGCAGATCGCCTTCTTTCATTTTGTGACCGACAGGTTGCTTCCCCAGCGACACGCGATATTCCTTCAGCGTTTTGCCATTATTCAGCAGACGGAGAACTCTATCTGACTTCAGCACCAATACCGCGCTAACGGTGTTGGTACTGGCAAATGCCAATGTACTGGTGCCACAAAAGCTGACCAGCAGCAGGTAAGCAGCAATGCGCATAATGTTTTTATCGTTTGAATATCTCACGCTAAGTTTAGCGCATTTATGCGGTCGCACAAGCCTAATGGGCTGGCATTTGCAGGTGTTTAGTGTTCGTTTTATGTACTGCCCAACTCGGGGTTCTTACCCGTTTTGTCTTCGTAAAACGCTTTGATCAATGGTAAGTCTTTGGCGAGATCGCCGGTGGGTTCAAACGTGGGCCCAAAGCCAACTTGTTTGCGCGAAAAATCGCAGAATCCGAGCACAATAGGAATACCGGCGCCTTCGGCAATGCGGTAAAACCCGGTTTTCCATTCCTTCACCTTGCTGCGCGTTCCTTCCGGTGTAATCAACACAACAAGGCGTTCGCTGGTTTGATACACGTCAACCACCTGTCTAGTCACATTAGCGGCTTGACTTCGATTAACGGGAATGCCGCCAAACCATTTGGTAATGGCGCGAAACGGCTGCTTGAATAGCGTATGTTTCCCCAGCCAGTGAATTTCCATGTGATGGTTAAACATCACGGCCAACAATAAGACGAAATCCCAATTGCTGGTATGTGGACCGGCAATGAGCATGATCTTTTTTTGTCGCGGCACTTCACCACAGAGCTCCCAACCGAGCAAGCGCAAAGCAAATTTGCTCAACACGTGACATAGGTAACTGACAACCGGTGTATTGAAAATGGTTCTAGGCATCGTTAATTATCTACTCATACGGCAAAGCATACTGCTTAAAGCGCTTCTGATTAATCCTTATATTCAGCTTTACTGCCATCTACCCGCGAGGTGATGGAGCGGGTAACGTCTTCGGAGCTCAACATACCGGCGTTCCAGGTGGCAATATAATTTAGCGCGTCGCTAACCGAATGGTCGCGCGCGTAATTTAGCATTTCCTTGGTGCCACGAATCGCGAGTGGGGATTTTTGCGCAATATCATGCGCCAGCTGTTGCACCGCGTTTAGCAGCGTTGCTTGATCGGAGTAAACGGCATTCACAAAACCGAGTCGCTGGGCCTCCTTGGCGTTAAAGCGGCGGCCTGTATAAGCTAGTTCTCGCACCACGCCCTGCGGAATCAGTGTTGGCAAGCGCTGCAACGTACCAACATCAGCGGTCATGCCAATATCAATTTCCTTAATCGAAAAATACGCCTGTTCGGTGCAAAAACGCATGTCGGCGCAGCACACCATATCGACGCCGCCGCCAATGCAACTAGAGTGGATTGCGGCGAGCACCGGCTTGCGGCATTGCTCAATAGCGGTCAGATTCGCTTGTAAACGCAGCACTTTCAGACGCAGCTGTTCCGCCCGCCGCGCCGGGTCACTGCCGCCGGCAGCAGTTAAATCTTCGAACATGGAAAGATCGAGACCAGCGCAAAAATGCTTGCCGCGTCCGGCGAGCACAACGGCGCGTATCTCGGGTGACTGATCTATTTGCCGATAACACTCTTCCAGCTCGACCCACATGGGCATGTTCATGGCGTTCGCCTTCTCGGGGCGATTTAGATATACAGTGGCGACCGCTTTGTCGATGTCGATTTGCAGAGTTTTAAAGTCGGACCATTCCGTCATGTTAACCTCCTCCAAGTGGCAAATTGCACCAGCGCTAACGGGATAATTTTGCGCGTGCAGTTTACACGAACACGCAAGCGGAAACAGTGGCGGAAAGGAAGTTACAGCAGGTTTGGGTGCCAATCAGAATGCGTTGGGTAGCTGTGACTATTGGGTTACAATTACTTTGCCTCTTTTGGGTCTAAGGCCGTTGCTAATTCATTCTGCGTGGTTTCTCACGGCGCGAATCAACATGCTTTGCTCGTCAATATCGCCGCTTTCGTAAGTGCACAACCAACCATCAATTAAATCACCGTAACGTGTGTGCAATTCGGCTGCAATATTATCTGGCTCCGCCACGATCGCAAACTCATTGACCATTTCATCCGTCAGCAATAGGCCCATCTCAACCCACTTGCCTTGCTTCGAAAGTTCGTTCAGTTCGTCACCCACATCGCCCCAGCCGTGTACTTCCAGTACTCGCCTGTACGCCGGCGTCGACCCATAAAAAGCCAGCTGCTGGCGGATGGTGTTAAGGCTGGCTTCTTTTTCTTCTTTGTCATGGCCAGACACCACCATGACCGGACAACAGATATCGAATTGCTCACGTTGCCGGCCGCCCTTGGCAAAACCTTTTTGCAGAGCCGGCAGCGTGACCTCACGTAAATATTTTGGAGTGGTAAACCCATGGGCAATCAAGCCATCGGCAACTTCACCGGCAACTTCTGTCATTACTGGCCCAACCGCGGCCAGGGCTACTTTCGGTGCGCCAAACTCTTTGTCGGCGGGCACAAACATTGGGGTCATTAAAGTATGTCGGTAAAACTCACCGTGAAACTTCAGCGGCTCGTCGTTATGCCAGCAGTTCCAGATAGCGCGCATCGCTAGTATGTATTCGCGCATACGTGGCGCGGGACGCGACCACGGCATACTGAACCGTTTCTCGATATGCGGTTTAATCTGAGAACCAAGACCAAGGGTAAAACGCCCCTGCGAGTACTGATTTAAATCGTGCGCTAAATTGGCCATGTTCATCGGGTTGCGTGCAAACGCCACGCTGATCGAGGTATGCAAACCGATGGTTTTGCTGTGCTCCGCTGCCAACAATAGCGGAAAGAATGGGTCGTTGTTGATTTCAGCACTGAACGCCGCATCGTAGCCAAGCGCGTCCATTTCCTGAATTTTGTGCGGTACCGCACGCAAGTTGCATATCAAGCTGCCGCTAATTTTCATTGGCAAGTATTTCCAGGAGTATACCTACGCGGCTGTCAAGCCGCTCTCCCAGCACCGGACAGTAAAGTCGTTATTTGAATAAGGCCATAGACTACCATAAACGCTTTATCGCAAAAGCCGTCAACACGCAAATTAGCCATTTGTTTCACATTCTGCGCGCCAACACGCAACTGTTACGTGAGCCGGCGCACAGCAGCAGGGCCGTTCGCTGTTGCAGCTACAGTCTGGTCTGCCGGTGAATCAGGGCTGCCATCGATAATGCTTCAAATTGACCCGACCGTTTATTAAAATCACACCCTCGGAATGCAAACGCTCGGTTTGTAGTTGATAACTTGAGCTTCCATGCGGCAAGGAAATTTTACCGCTTGAATTGATCACGCGATACCAGGGCAAGGCACTACCAGGTGGTAAGGTTTTTAAGGTGTGGCCAACGAGGCGGGCAGCTCCTGGCAAACCGGCCAGCTCTGCCACCTGACCATAAGTAGCTACATTTCCAGTAGGAATCTGGTGCACTACCCGCATTATCGCCAGGCGGTATTGTTCATTCACTAGTGCAGTGTCCTGTATAAAGCGTCCATTTAGCGAGCCGCTTGAGAGTTAGCCGCTAGGTGCATTTTCGAAGGCATAGTGAGCCTATGTCGAGGAAACGCAACAACGCGGATGGCTCTTAAGCGGCTCGCCCGAAGGGAAGCGCCCCATTTGCCCTCAGCATCGTTGTTGTTCTTGCCAAGAGGCCCGCTCTTCCCTGCGAACAACGTCTCGCCGAGCACAAATGGGGCGCTTCTAAATGGATGCTTTATACAGGACATTGCACTAGTTTCCTCTCCAACGCCAACTTGATTTGCGGCCATTCCTTGCTGGTGATACTGAAATAAACCGAGTCGCGAATATAACCGTCGGGGCAGATCACGTGACTGCGAAACACGCCTTCGCGTTGCGCTCCAATCCGCTCAATGGCGTCTTGTGACACGCTATTGCGTGCATCTGTTTTGAATTCTACGCGAATACATTTTTTAACCTCAAAGGCCTGGGTTAACAGCAAGTATTTGCAACGCGTATTCACGCCGGTTCGTTGTTGCGAGACCCCGAGCCAGGTCCAGCCTATCTCTATGGACTTGTGCTGCTCGCGCAGCGCGAGAAAGCTGCTTGATCCCACTGCCTCACCGCTGCCCGTTTCCACAATCGCGTATGGAATTCTTTGCCCCGCCTGATGCTCTCGCAAAGCTATGTCAATAAACGCGTTCACATCCTGTTCACTGCCGAATGCACTGCAAGGCATATAGCGGAATACATTGTCGTTATTGCCATGTTTAAGCAGGCCGGGCGCGTGGCTGTATGACAACAGCTCAAGGCGCACATTATCTTTGCTCAAGCTCGGTGCAGCAAGAAAACTATTAGCGTGCTCAGCCATTGAAGCTGACCTCGATTAAAAAACTGACAGATATACTACCAAGCCTTAATGTTCGCCAGCTATTAATTGTTGTATCGTTGCGACAATTGAACTTGGTCAGGAACATTGTATGCAAACTCCCATCTGTAAAAAGCTCGGCATCGAATATCCCATCTTTGCGTTCACCCACTGCCGCGATGTGGTTGTAGAAGTGAGCAAAGCCGGCGGCATCGGCGTATTGGGAGCGGTGGGTTTTACCCCCGAACAATTGAAAGAGGAACTGGACTGGATCGACCAACACATTGGTGACAAACCATACGGCGTCGACGTGGTCATTCCGCAAAAATATGAAGGTATGGGCGACATGGACGCCGAAGCGCTGGAAAAACAATTGCGCGCGATGATACCGCAACAACACCGTGATTTCGCCGCCAAGTTAATGGCCGACCACGGCGTGCCGGAACTACCAGACGACGACGGCCGCGAACTGCTAGGCTGGACCGAAGCCACCGCAACACCGCTGGTTGACGAAGCACTCAACCGCCCCGGGTGCAAGCTGATCGCCAACGCCCTAGGCACGCCACCGGCCGACGTTATTAAAAAAATTCAGGACAGCGGCCTCCTGGTAGGCGCGCTGTGCGGCAAGGTCAAGCAAGCCATTGCGCACAAAGAGGCAGGATTGGACTTCGTTGTCGCACAAGGTAGCGAAGGTGGAGGCCACACCGGCGAAGTCGGCAGTATAGTATTGTGGCCACAAATCATCGACGCATTAGGCGACACACCCATGTTAGCCGCCGGTGGCATCGGCACCGGCAGACAAATGGCGGCCGCGATGGCCTTGGGCGCCGAGGGCGTGTGGACCGGTTCGCTGTGGCTGGCAGTAGAAGAAGCGCACGCACAACCTGGACAAAAACAATCTTACTTCGATGCGACCAGCGAAGACACTGTGCGCTCGCGTTCGTACACCGGCAAGCCGTGCCGCATGTTAAAAAACGAATGGACAGAAGCCTGGGCCGCGGCAGACACACCCGACCCATTAGGCATGCCATTGCAAGGCATGGTGACATTCAACGCTGTGCGCCGCACCTCACAATATGCGGATGTAGCCGAAACCCAAAAAGTAGCCTTCAACCCAATTGGCCAGGTGGTTGGTCAAATCAATGAAGTGCAAAGTTGTCGCGAGGTAATGTTTGAGTTGCTTAGCGGCTATGTGGACTCAACCGAGCGACTGAACAGTTTGCTTCCGGAAGCTTAACGAGTTTGGCAAAGCCATCAATGATGCTGTCGCGAAAAGAGTGCGGTGGTATGATTGATGGCCTCGCAGGCTTTCAGATTTGAACTGCCCGTAATCATAAATCGTCGAGTTTCATTTATGCCAAACTGCAGCTTTAATTTGTCGGCGACAGCGCATGCAACCTCTTCCTGGGTTGCGAAAATATCCTTAAGATCGCGGCTGAAAGACTGCGACCAGAGCTGAAAACCATCTTTCACGTTGACAAGCTGCGTACTGATGCGCAGCTTGTCGTCCGCCATACGAACACTACCTTCCAGAATATGCCGCACGTTGAGTTTGTCGCCAATGGTTTTGATATCGACGTTTTGCCCTGTAAGGGAGAATGCAGATGTTCTGGCGGCTACTCGCAGTTGCGTTACGTGAGTCAGCGCGCTCGTCAACTCCTCCGTCAAGCCATCACTGAAGTATTGGTTATCCTGTCTTGGGCTCATATCGACAAAGGGTAACACCGCAATAGAGCGCTCCACAGCGTGGCCGTTAGCATTCTGCTTTAATATGCCGGATTCCGTTGGCAACGTGCGCAGTATTTCTACAGGTAACAGCAGAGAGTAACCACGCTTCGGCACCGTGCGCACATAACGACGCTCGCGGCTGGTGTCTCCCAACAAAGTACGCAATTCCGAAATGCATCGTGTTAGTACTTCGTCGGTAACCACCACCTGGGGCCAAACGCAGTTCAATATCTCCTCGCGCGTTGCGACCTCACCCGCTGCTCTGGCCAAGCAAAGCAGAACATCCATCACCTTGGGTTCAACGTGTGTGGAGCGGCCGTCGCGCTTAAAGATGCCTGACCGCGGATGGACCGTCCACTCACCGATGCGAAAACCGTTGACAAGATCAACAATGTCGGGCTTTGGCTTCATGCGCTGTCCTTTTGCGACCTTGCCTGAAGACAGGTCGATATAAAGCGTCAAAAGAGAAAATTCACTCGCCACATCCTTGTGGCTCGCCCTTTGGGCAGCCTGGGGCTGTGCAATTTTGCTCCCGGCAAATTTGTCACTCGCCACTTGGATGTGGCGAGTGAACAGGTAATTACAGATTGTCTATCTCGCGGCTCAACTCGAACTGTCTGGACGTTACATGCCGCTCCAGCGATTGCATACGTTGCTCCAGCGAATCAAAGCTGCGCTTGTATCGCTGTACGATGCTTCTTTTCTTATCCAGCGACCGAAAGTCTTCACCCTCCTCTTCCAACTCCTCATCAAAGTGGCGGCTTTTGCGTTGCCGCTCTTTAGTGCGTTGGTCAAGCTCGTCGAGAATAGTGGTCTCGTCATGCGCTATCGCACTTTGTGTCGGCAGCAAAAATATGCCAAGGACGTACACCGGGATAATTATGCTCGGTATAAACAGCAAGCAGGTGATGGCCATCAACCGAATCATCCAGCTGCCAACCTGAAAGTGCTCCGCCAAACCCGCGCACACACCGGCAATTTTTCCTTCCTCTGGCAGACGATAGAGCCGGCGGCCGCTCAGGTTTAAGTGGCGGGTACGACGACCACAACGACGATAGCGACGGCGGCGTTTACGATGACTCATGCTAGGCTCCTCATGACTTTTCCTTCCAATGAATATCCTGGGCATCTAAAATGGCTTCCAGGTTAGCGATGCGTTCTTCAAGCTTGGCCGCGCGCTCAAGTGTGCGCTCTACCTCGGCCCATTCGTCTTGCGAAAGCTCGCGGCTTTGCCGACGCTTGTCTCGATAATACATGTTCAACCACATCGGCATAACGACTGTGATAAACAGTATCATCGGTACGAACAGTAGCGCGAAAATCTTTCCATCCATACCAGTAAGTTTCCCGTTGATTAATGCGTTAAGATCAGAATGCTATTGGACCAGTATACGTCGCTTACTCAGCGTTCTGATCTTTTTGCATCCGCGCCTTTAACTCGGCAAGGTCCTCGGCAATTTTCTCTTCGTTTTCCAGGTCGGCAAAGGCATCGTGCAAGCCCTGCTTACCGAGGTCGAACGACTCAACTTGCCCTTCCAGCTCATCGAGCTTGCGCTCATAGCGCTCGAACTTGGCCAGCGCTTCGTCAACGACATCCTTGCGTAAATGCATTCGCACTTCAAGCCGCGATCGATTGCTGTCGGCACGCATGACCAGAGTTTTTTGTCGCGCCTTGGCATCCGCTAGTTTCAACTGTAGTTGTTCGATGTCGTCGCCTAGTTTGGCTAACTGAATATCATACTCTTCGAGTTCTTTGCGCACTGTGAGCACATCTTGCTCTATATCGTGCTTTTCGAGCAGCGCTGCACGAGCCAGGTCTTCCCGGTCCTTTTGGATGGCAAGAGTCGCCTTGTTTTCCCAGTCGTGCGCGAGCTTTTCCAACTGCTCGGCCTTGCGCTGCATGGTTTTTTTGTCCGCCAGCATTCGCGCCGACGTGGTGCGAACTTCTACCAGCGTTTCCTCCATTTCGATAATCATCAGCCGCACCATTTTTTCAGGATCTTCGGCTTTATCCAGTAATGCATTGATGTTTGCGTTGGCAATGTCGGTGACGCGTGAAAATATACCCATGACTGTGTTCCTGTGACGGTTGTGAAAATCGTGGCTTTTGCCATAACTCAATTGACTTATTGCAGTAAGCGGGCCAACTTCTCCGCTCATCCTATATCATTGATTTTATTAGCTATTACAGAATTTCTTTTTTACGGTTGTAATTATTTATTATCTATTTTAACTATTTATTAACTAAATAAGCTATTATGTAGTCATTATGACTACCAGTTTATCCCCATCTGAAACACGCTTGCTGGGCGAATCTGCAGCGTTCAGCGAAGCCTTACAACACGTGTCCGCCGTCGCCCCGCTGGATAAACCCGTGCTCATTGTCGGCGAGCGCGGCACGGGCAAGGAACTGATCGCCGCACGCATGCACTATTTGTCGGCGCGCTGGGAGCGCGAATACCACAAGCTAAATTGCGCGGCCATCAGCGAGTCGTTGATCGAGTCGGAATTATTCGGCCACGAAGCTGGCGCATTTACCGGCGCGGTGCGGCGTCATATAGGCCGTTTCGAGCGCGCCAATGGCGGCAGTCTATTTATGGACGAGCTGGCCACCAGCGGCGCCCGCGTGCAGGAACAGTTACTACGCATTATCGAATACGGCGAATTCGAACGCTTGGGTGGTAGCAGCACACAACAAACCGATGTACGCTTGATTGCGGCAACCAACGAAGACCTGCCCCGCCTCGCAGACGACGGAGAGTTTCGCCAGGATTTACTCGACCGCCTCAGCTTCGATGTAATTACCTTGCCGCCACTGCGTTATCGCGATGGTGATATTCCGCTGCTCGCCAACCATTTCGCAAACAATATGAGCCAGGAGCTGGAACAAGCCATGTTCCCTGGGTTTAGCGAAGCAGCAATGGAAGTCTTACAGAGTCACCGTTGGCCGGGTAATGTGCGCGAACTAAAAAGCGCGGTGGAACGCAGCCTTTACCGGCATGAAGATTGGGATCGACCGGTGTCGAAGATTATTCTTGACCCTTTTGCGTCGCCGTTTCGACCGCAGCAGCGTATACAAAGCGATAGAAAAGCCGACACGAGAGAGGCACCACAATCGCCCGAATCCACTGCCGCAGCAATAGAGAATCTACCAATAGACTTAAAAGCCAGAATCAGGCAACAGGAAATCGTCTGGCTTAACAAAGCACTGGAGGAATGCCAGTTTAACCAACGCAAAGCCGCCACGGCGTTGGGTTTAAGTTACCATCAGTTGCGCGCGCACCTGAAGAAGTACGATTTGCTCGGCGACAACGTAAAAGCCACAGCAGACTAATCGGGCTAAGCAGCGTTTTTATAGTCGTGCTTCAATTGTTTGAGTTTTTCTGCACTGGTCGCCTCGCCAGATTCGTAAAAGGCTTTTTGCCCAATCAGCACATCGCGTACTACTGAGCGAAAAACCTTGCGCAGAAATAGCTTGTCGAGAATGACGCCGGCCAAGCCCCATTTCATTTCGTATTCCATGGAATTTTTGAGCAGCGTTCTGTTGCCCGCGTGTTCAATCGTGTAGCGAAAGAATGAACTTTTGAACGGACCTTGGGCATCGCTGTCGCCCTGGTGAAGCTTTAAGAGAAAGCCGTGCCCCTCATCCCATACTACAACCGTTTCATCCAGCGGAGGGCGGCTTTTACTGAAGACTTTGCGGCTGGCGCCGACGCCCTCACGCCGCTCAGTGGTGATTTCAGTTTTTGTCAGACCTTGCACGTAGTTGTGCGGCAGACTGAGATCTCGCAGTTTCTCCCACGCCTCTTGCATGGAAATGTCTGCTTCTATCTCGCTGGTTACTTCGTTCATGTTAGAGGGTCCAATCAATGTTCCAAGAAGTATAGTTGCCAGGAAAATGCCGATGAGCGTTTTCATGGAGCGTCGCTAACAATTTTAGTCGCCGGCCTCCACAACGCCTCGTGACTGAATTTCTGCCACGCCCATTGCAGCCACTTGATCACCGCAAACGCCAGCCACAGAGACCACAGCAACATTACGACACGATAAACCCAAATCGGCAACGATAGAATCCAACCTTGCGGTAATAATGCCACGCTGCGATCCTGATACCAATATAACACGGAACTAGACGATCCGTTGCCAGCGACTTGCATATTGGGAGAGCCTAACAAACCCAGCGGAATGCTGGCAAGCAGGCTGACAAATGCCACCAGGGTCAGCGTAACCAGCAGCAATTGCGTGCCATTAAATTGCCAGCGGCTAAGTTGCATGGTTAGCGCTCCACGCGCGTGCATGGCAAAAAACCACAGCACCATCAGCACCGCACCGTAGGCATTCACTGTGCTCATGCCTATGCCAAGTAGCAGCCACTCCCAGGTAGGCAGTGGCAAAAACGTGAGGCGACCCAACAGGACGGACATGGCCACGATAACCAGCACAACACCCCACACCAACATTGCCGGACCAATGCTCGGCCCACCGACAAACAATAACCAGCGTCCAGCCGGCACGTGCATTTCAAGGTTGATGTTGGAGGCCGGCAAACCGAGGTCCAGCGCCGGTGTTTCGATCTGCAATTGCATAGCGGTTGCAACCTGCCAGTGCAACTGCAACTGCTGCGTGCCAGGGTGCAACGGCAAACTTAGCTGCTGCGCATCGGAGGGCAGTGGGAACTCTTGCCCGTCGAGCATGATTTTTTGTAATTGTGCCTCGTCTGGCAGACTAAACTCATAGTTGCCCGCATGGCCAGCCCGCAGGCGTAGCGTCAATTCCACTGCACTGCGGCGCAGGCCCGGTCGCGTCGTTAAGCCCACTTGTTCGATGGTTTGTGATGCGCCGGGCAGAGCCTGTGGTTCAACAATACTTATCGCCAGGCGCTCGCCTGGTCGCGGCAGCCAGCGTGGGTTTATCTGCGCGCCGTTTCCCTTCTGTTTTATCGGTGCAAAACCATCCCACTCAATATGCCAGCGTGTATCACTCGCCAGCTCCCAGATCTCAGACCAGTTATTGCTTTCTTGCGCATGCAAATTGATGCTGTCAGCCTTGTTAAGGCTGGAACGCCACCGCGTTTCGTGCTGCCCAGGTCGCAAACTGACCAGCACTGCACCGTCGGCCTGCTTTAGCGTGTCAGATAATAACTGCTCGCCGTCTAGCAACGGCACGGTCAGATTAATTGCACCATCTCGCGGCGCGACACGCGACACGGTAGTATCGACGTACCAGTCTACGCCGAGGCGCAGTACGCGACGTACCTCCACAAATGCCGCAATCGGGTTGGGTAGCAAACCTTGCGCATTGGTTTTTGGCTTAGCGCCTTGTTCCTTTTTTAGTTGCAGGCTACCACTTGGCGCCCTGCCCTCAACCAGACCGCTCACGCGCCAACCTGGCGCCACTACCGAAACGTTATTCGCAGCCAACGGCAACGGTAAACGCAACTGGTCGCCATGCAAAGCGCCTTGCAACACAACACGGCTGTGGCCGCTGGGTACGGCCATGTGCAGCAGACCTTTTTTATCATTCAATAGCGCGCTACTCGCTACGCCATTTAGCTGTACCTGTCGCGGCAGCCATACACCACGCTTCGCTGGCAGCGGTATAGCGACTTTAGCCAATGCATTGACACTTAGCTCTACGATAAGCGTTTTGTCAACAACGCGGACGCGCGCCTGCGAGATCGCGGCGCACGCCGGTGCACAGGGAGGAGGTTCTAGCAGGCGTTGCTCCAGCTCTTTCAATAATGCGGCATCCGGAACGTCCGCCTGGGCCACCCCGCTGGGCAACACAGAACCCGCCACTACGCAAACAATAAGCGAAACTCCTAACGATATCTCCTTGCCGCGTGTACCCCAACCACCGAAGCGCACTGATGGATGGCGTACTAGACTGGCGATTAACAGGGTCAGCAAAATCACTCCAGCAAGCTTAAGTGTTCGCGTTAACGCCGGTGACAGTAAATAGAGATGCACTTGCTGCTGTTCAACCACGGGGCCGGACCAATGCAACGGCGCACTTTGCCAGGCCCAGGTGGGCACACCGGGACCGGTTTGAATAAAGGCGTCGGTGTAATACTTCTGCTTCGGGGGCGCGGAACGCGGAGGCGGTGCGGTTTTTCTGCTGCTCTCAAGTACCGAGGATGTTGACACGGCACCGACACTATCCAAATCGACTTGCTCCAACCGTTCTGTTTGCTGATTGGCATAACTGCCACCATAAATCACCGCAGCATTGACGTGGCCGCGCTTTTCAAGCATCGGGTAAATCGCCTGCTGCAGTTGTTTGACCGAGAACAAAAGCGCCAGCAACAACAGGCTAAGCGCGGTGACATTGCGCCACAGAGTCAGCAACTGACTCATTCTTCCGCGCGTAATAACCCGCAGCAATGCCAGTGTCA
>JBPCXM010000081.1:0-2844 GCA_051008535.1 Pseudomonadales bacterium
CCGTACCAATATCTGCGCAAGTTGTTCACCGAACTGCCGCAGGCAGAAACCGTGGAGGAGATCGAAAGCTTGCTGCCGGGCAACGTCCAGATCCAATAGCAACCACGCGATTCGTTGAGCGCTTACAATGGAATGTCGCAAAATAGTCAAAGGCGACTATTCTGATGAAGCGAAACGAGCCTCCGCTTTGAGTCGAAAGCCGACCCTCACTGCACCATAACGCTTTAAGAAGTGGTGCCGGTTACGGCGTCCCACTTGCTTAATTCGTTATAGGGTAACACATGGTTATTTGAGAATAGAGCACGGTGGTTACGTGCAAACGGGGGAACGTCGCGAAAAAAAACACCCGGGGTGGACTCTATTAGTTTCTAGCGACGTTTTCGTTTGATAGCAGCCAGGCCAATGAGCGCGCTGCCAAATAGGTAGGCTGCTGCCGGGACAGGTACTGCTGAATAAAGCTGCCAGGTTGTGTCAGGCGTTCCGAAAACAGTTGCCGTGCCGCCAGTTGCCGCATTTAGCTGCTCCGTGAGTGTACGACTGGAATAGCTCCAGCCTTCAGGCAGCGCCATAGCGACCATTGCGCCTTCCATCGTCAGGTCAACGGCCTCGGCTACGTAGACGGCGGCAAGCTGCATAACATATTTGTTGCCAGCGGTGTCGGTAACTTCATGTACTACCGTGCCTGCGTTATAAGTAAGGACGGTATCCCTTTCAACCTGTCCAATTACGAAGGCGCCCCCGGGGGCGGGGCCAATTATCGTGGCACTATCCGTATACGCGCCGTAATTCAGCTGGTAACCGTTAAAATCAATAACACTGGGTACGCCATCAGGAGGTGTCGGTGAGGTATTGGTACCAGAATCGAATAAGCGCACCCGGGCGCCGTTGCCAAGTGTCCAGCCACTTTCGGCGGTCAGCGAATTCCAGGTGGCGGAATCCTCACAGTTGCCCGCTATCTCAGTATCGCAGATGTATACGTGGCGGGAAAACGGCGGGTTATCCGGGGTAAACTGACGGTACTCCAGGTTGAGTACCCAGTCGTTGCCATTAATGAATTCCGCCTCGGTGATCGAGCTGGCCATGAGTGCGACAGTGAGAGCGCCCGGCAGATAAAGTTTGTGTGATTTCATGACAAGTCTCTCATGTTCAGAAGATAATTATTATTAGTGAGGAAAGCTTACCACGTTGGTTGAATTGTGAAAAAACTTTGACAGCATAAATAGTACCGCCGCAGCGGTGCACTAGTTAGGCTTTGGCTCTATAAAAAGACCACCAAATTGGCGGTTTCGCTAGGCCTGGTCAATAGTGGGCTATCAGCCACCCTATAACGCCCCAGCGGCCACAGGCCGCGACTTCACCCACTTGTTAGGCGTCACGGCACACTCGTTGCAAATATAACCACCGGAACCATATCAAGGCGAACACCAAATCGCCAGTAGCCATCGCTAGCAAGCGTCCGGAAACGTTACCAGACAGCCACATTGTCATCGCGAGAAGGAAGACACACGATTTTCCGGCAGCGCCTACGAATAGAAGAGGCTGATTAATGTTGAGCTGCCGAGCCAACCAAGCGTAGGTAAAACCAAACAATGCTACGAGCAGAGCACACATGCCTGCGTACAGGGGATCCACTTTTTGAGGTAACCCTACAAGTTGGCCTAGCGATGATGATGGAAAAGCAAATAGATAAGCGGCAACCAAATTGAAGGGAAAAGTTAACCACAGTGTAGTTCTTATAAGCGACTGAGAATTCATAGTAATTCTTGGATATGACGCCTAACGCCCAAGCTCAGCTGCACTTGAGGCGGCCGTGTTTTTTGCATCAGCAAAAAATGCGGACGGGTCAAGTGTCAGTTGCAGCGCCTTGTTAGCTGGCACGGTCACGTTCGGTCACCGCAGTTCGAAGCTTATCAAGAACTTCGTCGCTTCCAGTTATTCCAACTCCTTCGAACGAGCATCTTCTGAAGGTGACACGCGATAGTCCGATTGTGCCTACGTGGAAAGCCCGGTTTGTGTCAGTTGGCTTCCAGAAAATCGACTCTATATCTCCAGCCATCCCAAATATACAGTCAATAAACGAACAATGCTCAAGTAAAAGAAGTACGGCAGGACCGCGAATGGTCGTATCTTCGAATAGGCGGCCGGCTATTACTGATGTTTCTTGTGCAAACTCAGCAATTCTTATTACCTTCGGCCGCATAGGAGACTCGCCCGCGATTCTGGCAATATCTGTTTCAAGCTTCGGCCACACGCTTTCGAAGGTTGAAAGCAGCTCTTGTTGGGGCCTGTTACCTGTTTCGAGCAAATCGTTAATCTCCTGAACGAGCCTATACATGTCATCCTTCTTAACCAACGTGTGCTGGAACAGTGAAAGTGGCGTTCCCTGGAGATTCTCGGGAACAAGAACACCAATTAACACCGTCCAGACCTTTGATTCGCTTGCGGCTCCAGCTATTGCCCCGGCTTCAAAAAGTACCCAAGGCTCCCGGTAATTGTGACGCGTGAGGCAAAACAATCCATGCTGGGCTTGGTTCAGTCCAGACAGCAAACTTCCAGCCCACTGCGTTCCTTTCCGAAGATCATCAGAGGAAAGAAAAGGATCTATCGTTGGGAATATGTGGCGCAGCCACGCTCTAATCGTCACAGCGGCTTCGTTGCTCTGTGGACCGGACCAGCTAATGAAGAGTCTCATTTGTCAACAACCTCCAAAACGCGAGCTAACGCCTCGCATCAGCGGCTGACCAAGCGCGTAGCGATTTGGCAGTCCGTTGCATGCGCTTGTTATAAGTTTTTTGCTTTGTATCCAAAGTATATTTTTGAATCATATTGCCCAAGATTTCTTAT
>JBPCXM010000082.1:0-5633 GCA_051008535.1 Pseudomonadales bacterium
CCATTGACGTGCCGCTGGTGGGGGATTTGCGCGATGTGGTACCACAGCTACAAGCTGAACTGGGTTCACGAGAACTCAGTGCTCGTATGCCCGAGCAATTTCAGACGCTGATGGCAGTCACCATGAGCGAGTTAGCCGGTTCGGCAGAAGCAGTGCCAAACGGGCCACCGGTGCACCCGGCGCACCTGGCCATCGAAATTTCCAAAGCATTGCCTGAAGACCCGGTCATCATTCGCGATGGCGGCGCGGTTTGCCTGTGGAATATGGCATACAACCAGACTCTGTCCTCCGATATACACTGGTGCCAGAATTTCGGTCATCTCGGCACGGGCATTCCGCACGCTATTGGCGCCCAACTGGCGGTCGGTGACAGCCGGCGCGTTGTATTGATTAGCGGCGACTCCGCCTTCCAGTTCCATATATCGGAGCTGGAGACCGCAGTACGCAAAAACCTACCCATCGTGATGATCGTCGGCTGTGACTACGCCTGGGGCCTTGAGGTCAAGGTCTATAACGCGGCCTTTGGCGATGAGGCATCCTACACTGAAGCACGTTGGGGCGAGCAAGTGCGTTTTGACAATATCGCTGAGGGATATGGCGCCCACGGCGAATACGCCGAATGCCGTGAAGATATCGTACCTGCTATCAAGCGGGCTCTGGCCGTCGGCCGTCCTGCCGTGGTGCAGGTTCCCATCGATTCGCGCGCTAACGCAGTC
The DNA here is from genome assembly GCA_051008535.1 of Pseudomonadales bacterium. Classification (GTDB taxonomy): domain Bacteria; phylum Pseudomonadota; class Gammaproteobacteria; order Pseudomonadales; family JAUIET01; genus JBBKXJ01. Next base: position 717 of record JBPCXM010000082.1, read on the forward strand.
GACGTCCCCTCGTTTGAGGAGTTTTCCACTTGGTATGGAGACAAAGGTTATGGCTAAGCTCCCTTATCGTCTGGATCAGTACCGGGTACAACCACGGCGTATCGCCACCAATGGCATCGAACTCAACGTATTCGAGGGAGGCTAGGGTCCGCTAGTGATACTGCTGCACAGCTTTCCCGAATGCTAGCCAGCTGGGGTCGTCAGATCACATTCTTCAAGGAACCCAGCCACTAAGGGAGCCCCTACGCCAGGGTGAAGGAGCGCCATTTTGGGTTCGGTTCCTTTAATTAGGTAAACGGGATGTCGTCCCATCTCACTTCTTAGGCATGCCATCTCTGATATTAAATTTTCAGTGAGCAAATGATCAATCACATCCTGGAAAAAGCACACAACGCAGTGTTCTGGCATGACATCGTTTTTCGCAATGATGCTACTCGGTTCGAGCATCGTAGATTTGTCACTGTCGAATTCGAGGATTGGAAAACGTTGTTTCATCTGTTTCTTTTGGCAAAAATCCGTATATGACTCATGCTCACATCGCGATTTCTGCTATTGCCACCCTCCTCTCGCTCGATTTTTAGCCGTAACGTTATGCAGTTCCGGTCAGCGCCGACGTCGTAGCTACCGCGAGTGGCCCCACCATTTGGCTGCCCATTTTGCTATTTTTTCAGCTTCAACTCTCGTAACTTTAATTCGCCGTTGGCAGTCAGACACGCACCCTCCAGCACGGCAGAGAGAACTTCTGGAGAGCTTAACGCGTAAAACTCTCTTGGTAACTCAACTTCGTGCAAACTCTGACCTTCGAGGGGTATCATCCCAACCTATCGAGTAATCTAATTTCTTCGCATGTTCAGTCACCACCAATTCAGTGGGTTCTTGGCCCCGACGCGCATGGGCCATGATCCACTGCGGCCCTTTATCTCCAGGTGCCGACCATCCAACCCAGTATCTGCCACTCTGATTCGGGCCGAGGTAAAACGAGCCTACATTCCGCCATGCCATTTTTTGCCTCCTTCGGTAGCCTAGAGAGCCGCTCGTGCCACTCTTTGTCCTGATCGCTATAAGAATTTTCTAAACTCTCGTTTGATCGATCTATCAGTGTTATGTGTCGCAATTTCACTGCGGACTCTTGGGAGGAACAATGTAGGAGATGATGGGAAAAGTAAATTCTACTGAAGTGTTAGCACGATGGTGTTATATCGATTATCTACGTCGTGTTTAAAGTCTAGATATCGTCAGATTTAGAAGCATGAGCCTGCCATAACGGGTACCTGTGCATGACGACTTCCGAATTCACAAATAGAATCAGGCAGCTAAATCTTGCCTCCCTTCTCTACGTCCATTACCCTTACCTTAGAATGCCCGGCCGGGGCCGGCGCCCACGTCGTCTGCCAGTGCTATCTGATCGTACACTATTGATCATAGTGTAAAGAAAAGGTGAACGGTAGCCAGAATGATGGCACTTTATAACAGCTATGATGTAACTGGACCAATAACAATAGGAAAAAATTAATGAGCACTACTGCAGCCATAGCACAGGAAGGCCACCTCACTGGGTACGGCACGCCGTCTTATAGAAACTACGTGCTGTTTCTACTCATGGTCGTGTATACGCTTAACTTCATCGATAGGACGCTCATTGCGGTTGTCGCCCAGCCCATCATCGACTCATTCGGCCTGACCGACTCCCAGTGGGGTCTGCTATACGGTCCTCCGTTTGCCATTTTTTACGCTGTCATGGGGCTGCCAATAGCGCTATGGGCCGATCGATCCAACCGCGTCAAAGTGATTACTGTTTGCATTGTTTTGTGGTCGCTGATGACCGCCCTGTGTGGTATTGCCGCGGGCTTCCTTGTACTGCTGTTCTTCAGAATTGGTGTCGCCATCGGTGAAGCGGGTTGCACCCCGCCGGCCAACTCCATTATTGGCGACTACTTTATTGCCCGCAAGCGAGCGACGGCACTGGGTATTTACTCGATGGGCGTCACCTTGGGAGGCGTCCTCGCCAATCTTTTTGGCGGCCCTATTGCACAGATGCAAGGTGCTGATTTTGGCGCCTGGATTAGTGGCATCGGCCTTGGCGGGTTGTTTACGGGGCTCGACTGGGCTTCGGTAGAAGGGTGGCGAATCGCATTCGTCGCCGTCGGGCTACCGGGTATTTTGGTGGCAATGATTGTGCTGCTGACAATCAAGGAGCCACCCCGTGGCTACTCCGACCCTCCCGATGCGTCACCCAAGACGCCCACCCATTGGGCCGTGGCGTTTCAGGAACTCAAACACAAGCCTACCTTCTGGTGGATGGCGATAGGCGCTTCCATGGTTGCCTTTGTGGGTTATGGCCTGGTCAGCTTCCAGGCGCCTTTTCTACAGCGTGAACACGGCCTGGATGTCAGGGACGCCGCAATCAACTTTGGCGCACCGCTATCGTTTCTGGCTGCGATAGGTACGTTTCTTGGCGGCTACATCACGGAAAAGCTCACACCCCGGTCGCAGACCGCGGTGGCCTGGGTTCCGGCGGTTGGCCTGTTGATCGCTGTCCCTGCCTATATTTCAGCCTTCTTTGTCGAGGATTTAAAAGTTGTTTTTATCTTATGGGGTATCGGGGCAGTCTGCCATTACGCCTACCTGGGCGCGCAGTATAACATTGGCCAGGGTGTGGTCAGTAACCGTTCGCGGGCCACTGCAATTGCCATCCTGCTCATCCTGGTCTCACTGATAGGCAATGGTCTTGGGCCGTACTTCGTCGGTTTCATGAGTGATCTGTTTATGAACGTGCAACTTGCCAACAATGATTTTGACGGCCAACTAACATCTGCAATCTGTCTGGCGAAAGACTCAAGTCTAAGCGAGGTTCAGCAAACAGTCTGCGAACAGGCGAATTCAACCGGCTTGAAACAAGCAGTTTCCGTCACGGTCTGTTGGCTTATCGTTGCCGCTGGTTGTTTTCTCATGTCTGCCCGCACCCTCAAGCGTGATTTCGTGGCGCAGTTGGTAACCTAGTGTAGCGTATTGAATTAACCGAGCACACTAACCAGAATTTACCATGCCCCAATCATTTTCTTTTCAACAGTCGCGATAGCGAGCTTGCTTTAAATAGATTAACTGTCGGCAATTGGTCGGTTCTACCAGTTCACAATCTCCTTCAACGAGTCGCTTGAGCGGCGGCTATCGCTGGAGAAAAGAGTCGTACGCCCTAACCCAGCTATTAGGCAGCGGTTAATCCCAACTTTTGCCAGAGGTTAAGCGCGCATAAGGAAAGCTCAGCTCGGTTGGCAGTCACTGCCCAATAGCCCGAGATTTCCAACCGGTCGTGCCACTAAGAAAGGGATAGTTACAGTTGAAGCTACGAGCGATTTTGGTCACGTTACAGGCTGACTTCTCTACCACGACGCTGCAATAGTTGATGATAATCGACGTATGAAACGGCAAAATGGCCATATCACCAGCATGGCTGTTTCAGTTCGATTTGAGTTACTTTTTACTTTTCGGACGCCCACATTTCGCCGCGAACTCGTTGCGGGTAAAGCACGGCTTCGGCCGATTCCGACCCGATGACGATGGCTCAACGACAGTCTGATTGTCAAATGAAAGCCACTGCCTTATTCGTGATATTCTCTAAATCAGCGATAAGAATCAGCAGTGGAGTCGGTAACCAAGTTGTCGAACTTTTGGTTCAACTGACGATCTCAACCAACGCTGTCTACTCATTGTTGATCTAAGGAAGACTGAAAATTGTTACGGAATTACTTTGCTAGCTTATTAGTCGTCGTTCTTTTTCTCACTGGCTGCACCGGAATGCCGCTCACGTCCATTTACAAACTTCATAGTACAGACCCAATGGAGGCCGATCCAGCGCAAATCAAGGTCGCCATCCGGGCCGATGAGCGCATCGGAATCCGCAAAGGCGGTGCGCATCTTGAACTCAAGTTCGACGCAGCGGATGGCAGCCTGCATGTTGATGAAACTTACGTTATCGAAATTATTCGTAATCCAATCATCACCCCTGAGCTTGTCGAAGCCAAACAGCCGGGGGACGCCGTTACCGTGCTACAACTCTCTACTAACGATGCCCGGAAAATGAAACATATACAGTCTCTGTTCAGGCCTTTCAGAGAAGATGATCGAAAGGGGACCGGAAGCTTAGGAGTTTCTGTGAACGGGGTTTGTACGCACAGCCCAATTCCAGCGGGCGAAGTACTGGTCGATATCTTCCTGCAAACTAGCAATAACGACGGATACTTTGTGATTACCCGGAATTTAGACCTGCGCGAAAGTCGTGACGGGGTGGACGCCAAGCTAGAAAAATGGACTAAGTGCGAGCAGAGACCAATCAATAGCGGCCGAAATAATGAGCGGCGCCCACACAGCTCACAACATTACGTCACGCCAGAGATGGCGTATTTTGGATTAAATGAAATGCGGAGAGCCTAACAAGCTGGGTGGCCAAAGAATGGGGGCATTCTAGGTGAACCATCGAAAACGACTCATTGCCGACGTTTGACAAACAAACATAATCGAGACGAAGAGCGACAATCCCTGTCATGAGAAACGGTTAGTATGAAAGCTATCGTACTTACAAAATACGGTTCGCGTGATGTTCTAGATTTTAGAGAAATGGCAGCACCGATTCCTGAAGAGGGTGAAGTCCTCATAAAAATTCAAGCGGCTGCTGTGAATGACTGGGATTGGTGCCTGATGAGAGGTACGCCGTTCTATATTCGCCTTTTGTGCGGACTACTCAAACCTAACATCAAAATTCCTGGAGTTGACGTTGCTGGGCAGGTCGCAGCAGTCGGCCAGAACGTTGATCGGTTTGAGCCAGGTGACGAGGTGTATGGGGACCTGTCTGCGTGCGGGTTTGGCGGTTTTGCTGAATATGTCTGTGCAAACGAAAATGCATTGGCAGTGAAACCTGGC
>JBPCXM010000083.1:0-5103 GCA_051008535.1 Pseudomonadales bacterium
TGTCCGATATAAACGGGCCGCAATCCAAATCATTGGTGTATAAGGTTTCAATTTCCTGAACACCTGCCTCGGCCAGTTTTTCAAGCACTTCGGGGGTGATTTCCGCGTTGCACTCGACCAGCACTTCGCCAGTTTCGGCGTCGATCGTATCCTTGGCCAGAGCACGGCCGAGCATATATTCGGTCGGCACTTCCAGCCTGGTGATTTTCGCTTTTTCCATTTGGTTGATATGGCGCGCGGTAATGCGGCGGCCTTGCTCAACCAGAATCTCACCGCTTTTGTCTTTGATATCGAAAGCAGCCGCTTCGCCACGCAGGCGATGCGCCACTAATGCCAGGGCAAAACTGCCTTCTTTATCCACATAAAACGTGTTGGTATCAAAAAACAGGTCGAGAATTTCCTGCGTGGTATAGCCCAGCGCACGCAACAACACTGTAGCCGGCAGTTTGCGCCGCCGGTCGATACGAACGAAGGCGAGATCTTTTGGGTCGAATTCGAAATCAAGCCATGAGCCACGGTAAGGAATTACCCGGGCGCTATATAACAGCTTGCCGGACGAATGCGTCTTGCCCTTGTCGTGATCGAAGAACACGCCGGGCGAGCGGTGCAACTGGGAAACGATAACCCGCTCGGTACCGTTGATCACGAAGGTACCGTTGTCGGTCATTAATGGGATTTCGCCCATGTACACTTCTTGTTCTTTGATGTCCTTAATCGCCTGATTGCTCGATTCTTTATCGTAGATGATCAGGCGCACTTTGACCCGCAATGGCACTGCATAGGTGACCCCGCGCAGCTGGCATTCCTTCACATCGAATACGGGCGCACCTAGCCGGTAGGCAACATATTCGAGTGCCGCACTGCCAGAATAGCTGACGATGGGGAACACAGATTTAAACGCACCGTTCAAACCAAAGTCTTTGCGCTGGTCTGCCGGCGTATCGGATTGGGTAAATTTGCGGTAAGAGTCCAACTGAATTGCCAACAAAAAGGGCAATTCCATGGCACTTGGCAGTTTACTAAAATCCTTGCGAATGCGTTTTTTCTCAGTGTATGAGTAAACCATTAGCGCTCCTCGAGAGTGTTTCGTTGAATTCCGCACGCGGGCCGATGGCGCCACGATGGATAAAGTGTTGCTGTATTCTCGCTAGCACTAAAAGCCGACGACTTGCGCGGTCGGCTTTTAGCGAGCAAAGCTGTGAATCAATCACGGCCCTACTTGAGTTCAACCGTTGCGCCGGCTTCTTCAAGTTGTTTCTTGGCTTCTTCGGCTTCCGCTTTGGGAGCAGCTTCCTTGATCGTCGACGGCGCGCCATCAACCAGCTCTTTGGCTTCTTTCAAGCCAAGACCGGTAATCGCGCGTACCGCTTTAATGACGTTGACTTTCTTGTCACCAATAGCGGACAGAACAATGTCAAAATCTTCCTTCTCTTCGACAGCTGCACCGCCACCATCACCACCGCCAGCAGGGCCGGCAACAGCGACTGCCGCTGCTGCGGACACGCCAAATTTTTCTTCCATTGCCGAAATAAGCTCGACAATTTCCATTACGCTCATTTCTGAGATCGCTTCTAATACATCATCTTTGCTAAGAGCCATGACTCTCTGTCTCCTGAATATTAACTATGTTAGTTCGCCACTTGCACTTAAAACTTAAGCAGCGGCTTCTTGTTTCTGATCGCGTATCGCTGCCAGTGTGCGTACCAGCTTGCCGGGCACTTCATTCATGGTGCGGGCAAGTTTCGTTATCGGTGCTTGCATCACACTCATCAATGTTGCCAAACCTTGGTCACGCGTCGGCAGTTTGGCCAACACATCGAGCTGACCGGCTTCCAGCAACTGACCGCCAACCGCTAGCGCCTTCACTTCAAAGTCTTCGTTTTCTTTGGCGAAATCCTTGAATAGACGCGCCGCTGCACCCGGATCCTCCATAGAGAATCCAAACAGGGTTGGGCCGACCAACGCGCTTTGTAAGCACTCATATTCGGTACCCTCCACTGCGCGTTTAGCCAGCGTGTTGCGCACAACGCGCAAGTACACCTGATTTTCGCGCGCTGTTTTGCGTAGGCCCGTCATGGCCCCCACATCGACGCCGCGAGCATCGGCTAAAACAGCGGATAGCGCACTGGCAGCCGTCTCATTGACTTCCGCAACGATCGCCTTCTTTCCTTCGAGTCTTAATGCCACTGATTTACTCCTGGAAATGTTGGTGTTTACGCCTGCAAATACGAAGTCTGCAGGCCCCCACGGGGAACAAATCCAATGTAACCGGATTGGGCTCCACCATCTGCGCGGGTAATTAGTTGGCTGGCTGAGCTAACTAAAACATTAAGCCTTGCGGCACCTGCGGTCTTCGACGGCCTTGATGCATACACATCAACGGCCCCAAAGTCTTTTATTGACACCTTAGTAAGGCGCCTATTACATAATCAATAACTCGCGAACTTACTAGACATTCAAACTCGCCTGGTCAATCGCCAACCCCGGTCCCATGGTCGTCGACAGCGTGATCTTGCCCAGATAAATACCTTTTGCAGCCGCCGGTTTGCCTTTCTGCAAATCGTTTAACAGCGCTTCAAGATTTTCTTTCACCGCTTTTGCATCGAAACCGACCCGGCCAATGGCGCCGTGCACAATACCTTGCTTGTCGGTGCGATAGCGTACTTGACCGGCTTTAGCATTTTTCACAGCCGTAGCTACGTCGGGCGTAACGGTGCCGGTTTTGGGGTTTGGCATTAGGCCGCGTGGTCCAAGCACCTGGCCGAGAGTACCAACGACACGCATGGCATCTGGTGCCGCGATAACAACATCGAAATCCAATCGGCCACCTTTAATTTCTTCGGCCAGCTCTTCCAAACCAACGATGTCGGCACCCGCTTCAGTGGCTGCATCGGCGTTGGCGCCTTGTGCAAACACGGCAACGCGCACATCACGACCCGCGCCGTGTGGCAATACAGTTGCACCTCGGACTGCCTGGTCCGATTTCTTGGCATCAATACCGAGGTTTACCGCAACTTCGATAGCCTCTTTGAATTTAACCGAGGACAGCTCATTGAGCAGATTGACCGCTTCGTCAACCGGGTACAGCTTGCCCAGTTCAACTTTTTCCGCAATCGCTTTCGCTCTTTTTGACATCCGGGTCATAGCTCTACTCCTTCAACTTCTATGCCCGCGCTACGCGCGCTGCCGGCAATGGTACGCACTGCGGCGTCCATGTCTGCTGCCGTCAGATCAGGCATTTTGGTGGTGGCGATTTCTTCCAGCTGAGCCCGATTAATTTTGCCAACCTTGTGAGTATTCGGCGTACCGCTGCCTTTTGCGACTCCCACCGCTTTGCGTATCAACACCGATGCGGGCGGTGTTTTCATAATAAACGTAAAGCTGCGATCGGCGTATACGGTGATCACCACCGGGATGGGCAATCCCGGTTCCATGCTTTGCGTTTGCGCATTAAATGCTTTGCAAAATTCCATGATATTGACGCCGTGCTGGCCCAGTGCGGGGCCTACCGGCGGGGCGGGGTTGGCTTTTCCCGCCGCAACTTGTAACTTGATATAGGCTAGTACTTTCTTCGCCATTATGGCTCTCCTCGTTTGGGTCCAAGCGCCCCGCTGCATGCCAATGGCTACGCGGTAGCTCCCCTGTTTTCACTGTTAGTAGCTAACAGTCGGCACCGTATGTGCCAAAGAGTCTGTCCGACTCCTATAATCAGGCTTTTTCGACCTGCCCAAACTCCAACTCTACAGGCGTTGAACGGCCAAAAATAAGAACCGCGACTTGCACGCGACTCTTCTCGTAATTCACTTCTTCCACCACACCGTTAAAATCGTTGAACGGCCCGTCGGTGACGCGCACCATTTCACCCGGTTCGAACAGTGTTTTCGGCCGCGGTTTTTCGGTGCCATCGGCCACGCGCTGCATAATGGACTGTGCTTCCGCCTCCGTGATCGGCGCCGGATGATCAGCTTTGCCGCCGATAAAACCCATTACACGTGGGGTTTCTTTCACCAGATGCCACGTATCGTCGTCGAGCTCCATTTCCACCAGCACGTAGCCAGGAAAAAACTTACGCTCGCTTTTGCGTTTTTGGCCACCGCGCATCTCAACCACTTCTTCGGTCGGCACCATGATTTCGCCGAATTTTTCCTGTAAGCCCGCTAACTCTATGCGCTCCTTTAATGCCGTCTGCACTTTCTTTTCGTAGCCGGAAAAAGCATGCACAACATACCAACGTTTAGACATCTAGTACTCCGACACGGTGATATTGATGGATTCAGCGTTAAGCAGGCCGTTCTCTGCTAGACGCGCTAGTGCAGGCATAGCGGGTCCTACGTCAAGACAGCGCAACGACGCAGAGGACGGCCTGCTTAGCGCCCTACGGGTCAGCCCAAAAGCGGCCCATTGCGTCGTGGTTTCCTCTCGCCGTAGGGCATCACTATGCCTTCGAGAAAACGCCTCGCACTGGACCGCTTTTGAACTGACTGATTCCATCAATATCACCGTGTCGGAGTACTACCCTATAATCTCAGCGACTGCCCAGCTGAGCAGTGAGTCCAGTCCCCACAACAGCAGTGCCATAATCACGACGACGACCAACACGATTGCAGTTGTTTGCAAGGTTTCCTGATGGCTGGGCCACACGACTTTTCTGATCTCCGTACGCGAGCCTTGTATCAGCGCCCACAGCGCCGCACCTTTTACGGTTTGCGCCGCTATTGCAAATGCAATCACTGCCAATACCAACAACCCGAGCACGCGATAGAGCAGGGACTGATCTGCAAACAGCACGTTGCCCGCCACTCCGGCAGCAACAACCAGGCCGACCAAAATCCACTTAATCGCATCAAAGCGACCGTTTTGTTCTTCAGCCTTAACGTTCATTTGTCGCTTAAACCTTATGTTCGCTATAGTCGTTTAGAGATTTCGTGGCCAGTGCACTGCACTCGCCATATCTGGCAGGCCAGGAGGGAATCGAACCCCCAACCTACGGTTTTGGAGACCGTCGCTCTGCCAATTGAGCTACTGGCCTAAACACACTATTGCTCATGTACGGGTCTGATATTTTGCGTTCTGCAGCATTCAGCCCCTTCTTTAATAACTGTT
>JBPCXM010000084.1:0-23928 GCA_051008535.1 Pseudomonadales bacterium
CTACTTAAGCTAACCTTTGCTATGGACGCTCGTGAAGCGGCAAGCCAATTGCAAACCCCCGTGCTGGTGCTACACCGTCTGAAAGACAGCACCGTAGCATTTGACGCAGGCAGGCGGCTGGCGTCAACCTTGCGCAATGCACAATTTGTGAGTATCGCGGGAAGAGCGCACCTACCCTGGGCTGGCGAAGAGTCCGCGCAATTCGTTGAGGAAATTCTACGCTTCACCGATGCGCTAGCTAACACACCAGTAGAACAACCGACACATGCAACACATAATCAATTTAGGAAAACGGGCGACGTCTGGACGCTATCTTTTGCCGGCAAAACCGCTCACCTGAAAGACTCCCTAGGTTTGCAAGACCTGGCGACGCTACTCGCCCATAAGGGCCAGGACATTCACGTAAACGAACTGACCAGCGGGCGTGAAGCAGCGGTTGTCCAACAAGAAACCCCGGTACTGGATGAACAAGCGATTAGACAATACCGCCAGCGCCTGCAGGAAATTATTGAAGAGAAGCAGGGAGCTGCAGAAACAGGTGATGATGAGGACTATGAACGACTGGAAAACGAGCAAGATGTGCTCACCCAGGTCCTGAACGAGGGGCTTGGCCTCGGCGGCCGGCAACGCATGCTCAATAGCGAGACCGAAAAAGCACGTAAGGCGATCTCGGCGCGGGTTCGGTCTACCATCAAGCGAATTGGAGCCGTTCACCCGGCGTTGGCTGAACACCTAAACCACCGCATCAGCACTGGAACATTCTGTTCCTACAGCAGCCCCGAACCGATTGACTGGCTGATCTGAAACGCTTGCAGCAATAGTTTCGCCGCTACGCACATTATCGCCTGATTCAAAGAACAGGCCGCCACATCAAAATTAGCGGTCCGCTAGATAAAAACTAGCGCCTATAGAGTACACAAACCAGTCTTTATAGGAGAGCAACATGAACGCACCAATATTACCAACCAAAGCAAGCCCAACTTCTGAGCAAACAACAGTGCCACGCTCGATAACTCTGATGTTCGACCGGCAGGCACCACTAGCGGAGCTGTACAGTCGCGACCCAAAACAAGCCTGGGTGACCGATGCCGCATGCACCAGTAGTGACCACGTTCCCGTTCAAGACCCATTGCATGGGCATGTGACTGCGGGCGGGAATGAAATTCCTATTGCCCTGCATAAAGCAGTCGGTGGTGATGGCGACGGTCCAGTACCCGGCGATATTCTATGTGCTGCGCTGTCTACTTGTTTCGACAGCTGTATTCGGGTGATTGCCAACCGCCTGGGAATCCAGCTGGAAAAATTGGCTGTGACGACAACGGCCGAAGTAGACGTTCGCGGCACTTTGTGCCTCGATTCAGCGGTGCCCGTGGGTTTCCAAAAAATGCATGTATCCGTCGACCTCGTTGCAGCGCCGGACACCGACGCCAACTTGCTACAGGCCCTGCTGCAGACTTCGGAAGCCTGCTGCGTTGTGATGCAAACCCTACGCAGCACACCCGATGTGACCACGCAATTTAACACTCAGTTTGGTAAAACCAAAAACGGTGTTTGACCATCCAAAACACGACGTGACCGCCATGCTGTCGCGTCGTGTTCTCCAGGGATTTAGATGACAAACTACTTTTTCAGCAAAAGATTCCCATCAATCGGGACATATTTGCTGGCCTCTTTAATTAGCAAACCAGACGTTAGTGAAAGAACACCATAAACTTCAGTGTTGGTATTAAATCGCTTTTTTATGCGCTGCACCAAAACATCAAAGTCACCATCGCCCGAGGCCAGAACGACGGTATCGCAATGTTGCGCTTCTTCAAAAACATCTAACGCTATACCTACATCCCAATCGGCTTTTGTGGTGCCGTCGCGGCGCACTAACATCGGTTTGAGTTTTACCTCAAAGCCGATCACGCGTAAGATATTCTGGAATTGCCCTTGTTTTTCATCTCCGCGATCTGTCGCATACGCAAAAGCACTAACGACTTCACGACCACGCGTGACTTCCATCCAGAATTTGTTGTAATCGAAATTGCGTTGGTGCACCTGACGGCAGGTGTGATAGATGTTCTGCACGTCGACGAAAATACTGATTTTTTCTAATGTTGTGTCTGACATAGGTTCGTGTTTTTTTGGCGGCGTCTGTTGCAGTAACTGTGACATAGCGACTAAGTGCCGCTAACAAACTATACTTTACAGTGATTAAGCGTTTTTAACGAAGAATAATTCCGCAACGGGACGGCCCCTGAATTCCAGCCTGCTACCCCGAACGGCGAGGTGGGCAATGGAAACACCAAGAAGAATCCAGCCGCTGGTTGATGATGGCATAGTCGATGAAGTCATTCGTCAACTCATGAGTGGCAAAGAGGCCACCGTTTATGCGGTACGCTGTGGTGAAGAGATCCGCCGCGCCAGCGAGATACTCATGGGTGCAGGTATTGCGCAAGAAGCGCATTTTCTGTTGTTGGACGAACCCACCAACCACCTCGACATGGAAGCCATCGAAGCATTGAACCTGGCGTTGGAGCATTATGATGGTACCTTGATCTTTGTAAATCACGACCGTGAATTTGTGTCATCACCGGCCACACGGGTGATCGAAATCAAAGATCAACAGCTGGTGGATTTTCGAGGGACCTATGAGGAATATCTTGTTAACCAGCAGGATTTAGGAAAGGTCGCCAATTCCAGGTAGCGGACAGTAGATGATATTCGAAGAATTGGACAACCAGGAAACCGCGCATGGAACTATCAGCCTAAGGCGTCGGTCGGAGCCTCGGCTCGGCGGAGAAGTTCTCTACGAGGTGAAGCTCGGTGAAGAGTTCTTAATGTCTAGCCTATTCACCGAGGCCGAGATTGAACTTGCAAAACTCGCCCTCGCGGCGCTTGAAGCTAATAACCAAGACTCTGGTCTTGACATCGTCGTCGGCGGCTTGGGTCTGGGCTACACCGCGGCGGCTGTTTTGGAAAAACCATCAGTTAGATCGCTTATGGTCATTGATGTGATGCGACCGGTTATCGACTGGCACCGAAGCAGCCTGGTCCCCCTTGGTAAGGAACTAGTAGCAGATACTCGCTGCTCCCTGGTTCACGCCGACTTCTTCGAACTCGCGACTGCAAACTCTGCTGGCTTCGATCGCACCGACCCCAATCGTCTTGCACACGCAGTATTGTTGGATATTGATCATTCACCCAGCCATTGGCTTAATCCGGAAAACAGTGCTTTCTATTCGGCGCATGGATTGCAAAGCCTGGCCGAGAAACTCCATCCCGGTGGTGTCTTTGGATTGTGGTCCAACGATCCGCCGGAAACGGAATTTATGCGATTGCTTGATAGTGTATTTAAGTCTTCCGAGTCGCATATTGTGACCTTTGCCAACCCGTATACAGGTGGCGAGGCTTCTAATACTGTTTACTTGGCGAGGAAACAGGATTGACGCCGCTAACACATCAGGCCAACAACATGGGTCAATTGCAACAATTAAGGAACAGTTAAACCCTTGAAACCCAAAGACGCCGCCACCTTAATTATTGTGCGCGATAACCGCGAAGTACTGCTGGGAGTGCGCAGCGCCCGGCATGTATTTATGCCCCACAAATATGTATTCCCGGGCGGGAGAGTGGACGCAGGCGATGCGCGGGTTGCCTGCCCAGTTTCCTTGCGGCAGGCGGTCGTATCAAAATTGGCCGCTAACGCAACGCCCGCCAGAGCCAAGGCGCTGGCGATGACGGCGGTACGCGAAACCTTCGAGGAGACCGGACTCATACTAGGGCACTCGGTACCGACACCTCTGAATTCACGCTCGGCCGGCTGGCAGCCATTTTTCGCGCGCGGCTATGTACCTGCGTTAGACCGCCTCGACTATGTCGCCAGGGCAATCACCCCACCGAATCGGGTGCGGCGTTTCGACGCCCGCTTCTTCCTCGTAGACGCCGGGCACATGCATGGAAGTCTCAATGGCAATGGCGAACTGGATCACCTGCACTGGGCACCACTAAAGTCAGCCACAGATTTGGACTTGTCGCCGATTACCGAATTGGTACTTGATTTACTGAAAGACAGGCTAGCCGGCAATACGGCGAACCCCGATGAGAGAGTGCCACTCTATCGCGAGCTATATGGCAAGGAGTTGATTGAATTTCATTAGGCTGGCGACAGATGTTAACCCAACGGCATCGCTTCTGCTCTCCTCAAGCGCAGAACACCGCGTACCATGCGATACAAAACCCATAAGCCAATGATGGCGGCGAGAAAAAACGCTACGGGAATGCCGATAACTGTAATTGTCAACAACACGCAGATCAGCAACCACAACAACGCAAACCAGAACGTGCGTATTTGCCAGCGAAAATGCGACTCTAGATACGTACCGCGGGTAGCACCACGTTCGACGTAGTTAAGAATCACCGCGATGATAGAAGGCCAACCGGTTAAAAAAGCCGTCATCACAGTTGCGGTGGTCAATACGCCAGTAACGGCGCTAAATAAATGCAAACCATAAATAACGTAGGTAAGCGTCACTAAATTTCCACTCGGTGTTTGTTGCATATCAATACATAAATAAAATGTCTTTGGAGCCGGCAATCCTAAGGTCAAACGTTTACAATTGCCACGGCGAATGCCTCCAACGGAACAAAAAGCTGCTGAATCGTTTACTTTTTCGCCACGCCGAATCTCTGCAGTGATACCTGTCAAACTGCTAACCTCACACTGCGTGTATTTAACAATGAACCATTTTACAAAGCCTCTTGCCCTACTACTAACACTATTGCTCACCGTTTTCGCTATGACACTAAATGTCTTCGCAGCAACCCCGACAGATAAAACTAGCAACTCCGTCACTGTCGCCGAACCAAGGGAATACAAACCCACGGCAACAGAAAAACTCGGCGTTAATGAAAATGGCAAAGGTTTAATGGTTGGCGAGCATGTCGAGGAATTGACTATCAACGACATGTACGGCAAGCCCTACCCCATCAAAAATGCCTGGCAAGACAAACCGGCATTAATTGTGTTTTATCGCGGTGGCTGGTGTCCTTTCTGCAATATGCAAGTACGCGAGCTGGCGGTTAACTACGACACGTTAGAGGAAGCCGGCGTGCAGCCGATTCTCATCAGTGTGGATGAACCCGACAAATCGGCAATGGTTAGCGCCAAATATAATATTCCATTTCCGGTATTGAGTGACCCAAATCTACTTGCTCACAACGCATTCAACGTTGTGCTTAAACTGGATGCGGCCACATTGGAAAAGTACAAAGAGTACGGCATCAACCTGCAAGACTGGAGTGGCAAGGGCCACAACAGTATTGCCGTTGCCTCTGCTTTCTTGATTGACAAGAACGGTCATGTCGTGGTTTCACATGCACCGGAAGACTTCGCCTCACGACCCAGTGTCGATCAATTGCTGGCAATGATAGAAAAATTGTAAGTCGCACTTGCAAAGGCATTCATCACGGCGGCGTCACTTGTGGCAGAAACTGCGCCAATTTTGTGGCGCGGCATTCTAAACTGCGACACAATTGCGCCACCATTTAATGGATGCGCCACTCAATGAATATTACCCAGCTAGCAGGCAACTTCACAAAACTCCGCACTTTTCTGGCATATGCCGTAATCGGTCTGGCATTAGCTGCCTGCGCGCAGCAATCGGAGGATAACCCGTCTACCGTCGAAAAGGTTGGACAAACTTATCCTGACCCCGCTGCAACCTACGCGAGCTTCACGCTGACTGCCGACTTGTCTTCTCTGAGCGACAAGCAGAAACAGATGATCGGGCTGTTGATAGAAGCATCAGAAATAATGGACGAGTTGTTTTGGCTGCAAAGTTACGGCGACAAAACCGAATTGCTGAATAGCATCGCTAACACTAATTTGCGCCGCATGGTCGAGATCAACTACGGACCATGGGACCGGCTCAATGGCGATGCGCTGCTCACACCCAGCCATCAATCCAAGCCATTGGGAGCACGCTTCTACCCGGAGGACATTACCAAAGCCGAGATTGAAAACACTGCCGACCCTTCAGTACGCGACTTATACACGTTAGTAAAACGCGACCCGGAAGGTCAGCTAACCGCGGTACCATTTAGCCGGGCGTACCGGCCCCAGCTCGAAAAGGCTTCGCAGCTGCTACAGCAGGCAGCAACATTGGCTGAGGATGCCGGCTTCAAAACCTATCTCCAGTTGCGTGCCGCGGCCCTTCTAGATGATAACTACCAGCCCAGCGACATCGCCTGGATGGACATGAAGAACAACAGTATCGATGTTGTCATCGGACCAATCGAAACCTATGAAGACCGACTATTCGGTTACAAGGCCGCGTATGAGTCCTACGTGCTGATCAAAGACCAAGCCTGGAGCGAAAAACTGGCGCGCTTTGCCAAACTGCTGCCTGAATTGCAAAAAGGTTTACCGGTAGAACCTCATTTTAAAGCCGAAACACCGGGAACCGATTCCGACCTGAATGCGTACGACGTCGTGTATTACGCAGGACACAGTAATGCCGGCTCCAAGACCATTGCAATCAATCTGCCCAACGATGAAACCGTGCAACTAGAAAAAGGCACGCGCCGTTTGCAGTTAAGAAATGCAATGCAAGCCAAGTTCGACAAAATCATGCTGCCCATCGCCGAGCAGATTGTTGCACCGGAGCAGCGCAAATACGTCACCTTCAACGCGTTTTTCTCCAACGTGATGTTCCATGAAGTTGCCCACGGCCTGGGTATCAAGAACACAATCAATGGTAGCGGCACGGTGCGGGAGGCGCTGAAAGATCATGCCTCCGCGCAGGAAGAAGGCAAAGCCGATATTCTCGGCCTCTATATGATCGAGGAGCTGCTAAAAGCCGGCGAGATTACCGAAGGCGAATTGATGGACTACTACACGACCTTTCTCGCCGGGATTTTCCGCTCGTCGCGATTTGGTGCAAGCAGCGCGCACGGTGTTGCCAATGTGCTGCGCTTCAATTATTTCGCAGACCAAGGGGCATTCGCTTACGACCAGGCTGCGGGCCATTATCGCGTCGAACCGGAAAAGATGCGCGCTGCGGTGCAATCGATGTCAGCTAAAATACTGACCTTGCAGGGCAATGGCGATTACGCTGGCGTGGAAGCGTGGGTAAAAGCCAGCGGCAGCGTATCGCCCGCCCTGCAGAAATCATTGGATAAGATCAATAACGCGGGCATTCCGGTCGATATCGTATTCGAACAAGGCAAGCGTGTGTTGGGCCTCTGAGAAATACAGACGAGTTTATGCTACGCAAGCCTTTAAAGATTAAGTCGCAATTACAAGCCACGACCTCTGATGACGACAATTGCGCGACAACCCTGTTTCGAAACGGTTGTACCCAACGAGCCGGTCAATACTGCACCTTCGCTTTTCGAACTAATCCTGATCGGATCGGCAAAATTATAGTGTGCGCTTTCGGGTATGCCACCAATCCACGTATGCCGGAATATCACTGCTGAGCTGCGGCCTTCCGGCACGTCGGTTGTGTCTCTGCGCAGAAAAAAGCGGCATTCTGCGAAGCTCGGCAGCTTACCTGCGCCTGTTATCAGACTGACATCCAACCCAGTAACCAACCAATCCCGCTCGAAGAACGTCTTCTCCATTGACGAATCGGATGGCGAAGGCTCATCAACTGTGCCGGTAGTATCAAGAATATAGGAGTCAGTCAGTACATCCCTGGATTCATCTGAAGAATCCGAAACGACGTTCACGTCGCTAGGTGCAGCTAGAGCGGGCACTGTGGCAAAGACCACTAAGCACCAACTAACTGCTAAAGCACCAAAATTGAAACGCGCGAGCATGCTGGAATAACGCATGGTACAACCTCCTTGTTGTTCTGCAAATTGAAGTGTCGCTGATCTAACCTTACCGAGTGTGTAGGAAAATGACACGCCGGTAAATTCCTCTGAAGAGTTAATACTTAGGTACTACATCCTTATTCTGGGTCAGCGCTAACACCTGAATCGTGAGTCGATGATCCACCTCCGGCGTTGCTGCGTAATTTGTCACAAAGCATCGCTGGAGAGCGAAATGACCCGAACGTTTGTTATCGTGAGCGCACTTTGTTTGCTCAGCGCCTGTTCACAAGTACAAGTAGCGGACTATAGTCAACTTAATCCCGTACTGGAGCCGCAGGTATTCTTTGACGGGCAGCTCACCGCTCACGGCGTGGTCAAGAACCGTAAAGGTAAAGTGATTCGAACTTTTAATGCTGATATTAAAGCAAGCTGGGAAAACGGCGTTGGCACCTTGGTGGAAGACTTTGTATTCGATGACGGCGAGACCCAACAGAGAATATGGACCTTAGCCCCGAACGACAACGGTACCTATCGCGGCACGGCGGGGGATGTCGTCGGTGATGGTTCGCTGCACAAAGCCGGCAACAGTATCTTTCTAGACTATATTTTACGAATACCTTACGGTGATGGCACAGTGGACGTGCGAGTAGATGACCGCATGTATCTGGTAACCCCTGACGTTCTTATTAACGAATCGCGCATGTCCAAATTCGGTTTGCGCGTAGGCAGCATTTTGCTGACAATCATTCGGCATGAAAAGTCCGCTGTGTGATTCGACTTTATGCAACAACTGCCACGCGTGAAATACAGTAAACTGCATAATCGACGATTGGCAGATCAATACAAGGCCGGGTGAATGACATCTACATTAAACGAAAAGCTGGCGCTGATAGAGCGCTACTCGGCACAGAACAGAGCGCGGCGTTCAGCGGCATTGGAGTTACAGTTAGTCGAACTCAGACGTGAAGCGGCACAAGCGATGTTGACCTTGAATAAGGAAGGCCAACCCGCAAAAACATCCATTCCCGACCTGTTTGCCGGCTGCGGGGAGCTGCCTGAAATCCAGGGCACCGAATTGACCGTCGATACACTGGCCGCCGGTATACTGAATCAGGGCGCATTGCTTGTGCGGAGCTTATTTAGCGCGGCACAAGTCCAGTATTTGCTTAAGAGCGCCGAACACGCACCAGCAGATCAGCAGGCTGGCGATCTGCCATTGGGCTGCTCTCCGGGCACGCTATTCGACCTGCTGGAAATATACCAGCAATGTGGGCTGCTACAGACAGTCAGAGATTACCTAGGTGACGAGCCGGTGATGTTTGCGGAGCGAGCCAAGCTTCGTCGCCATTATGCAGATCGCGACAAGTATGCCGCGATTCCCTGGCATCAGGATGTCAATTTCTTCGGTACGAAATCCTACGCAGTTAACTGCTGGGCGGCTATCACTCCGTGCGGAGAAGACAATCCAGGTTTATCAGTTATTCCCCGCCGCACTGAGCAACGCCACGGCTGGCAAGGCGACGGACTGGCCCCCCTGGACTATGGCAAGCGCATGCCCGAGGGAATGATGGAAGAGTTGACGCGTGATTACCCCATTGCGACTCCAGTGTTTCGGCCAGGCGATGCCATTTTATTTGACGAGATGACTATCCATAGCACTGCCGCCAAACCCTGGAAACTGGCGGAACAAATTGTGGCTATTAGCTGGTTTTTCCGAGCTTCGCAATTTCCCGCCTGGGGCACACCGCTGGCGGTCTAGCTCTTAGCGAGGCTTGCCAGGTCAATACGCTCCTTGCCGCGCACCAGTGTTCTTGCCTTGTCTACATTGCGGTCAACCAGATAGTAAACCAGCAAGGCAACCATGTGGATGAAGATAAAACTGGTCAACCATAGTTGACCGCCATCTGGTTTCTCACCCGCGTAGAAAACCGCCAGCACGACAGCCGCCACCTGCCAGTGACAAAGAAACAGAGGATAAGCAATATTACCCAACATTCTGTCGCAGACTTGCAGCCTCGGCGATATCTTTTTGACATCAATATTGTTGAGGGCGATTAGCAACAAGGTATTGCACACAAGCATGATATAAAAACCACCGCCGAGAGGCGCCAGCCATTCCAAACGCGAAGCAACTGCGGCGGCCAATAGCAAGACTACCGCAACCGCTAGCGGAAGACGCAACAAGCGACGAGCTTCATGCCGGTACATATACGTCATTGCTCCTATGGAGAATGGCAGCGAGGCGGCTGCATAAGAAGCATAACGCTGCGGGAACTCCGCGCCTGTCAGCAACAGGAAAAGTGTGTAAGCCAGGCTCGCGGCAAACCAAATCGTTACCGTTGACTTTGATCTTGACAAACCCACGCCCATGGCGATGTAGAAAACAAGCTCGATATCCAAGGTCCAGGCTGGTGGCACCAGCACTTTCAGCGGACCATCCAGCAAACCAAGAATAAATATATTGGCAGCCCAGTCACCAAGCTCGCTCGGCATGGACAGTTTGAAATTGGTGAGGAAGGCCTCACGCGGAATCATTGCCACCACCACAATCGACAACAGCATAACAAACCAGTACGTAGGAAAAATACGCAGCGCCCGGTTCAGCGCGTAGCGTGCAATACCTCTACGGGTATAACCATAACTCTGGTTTAAAATGCTAGTCATGAGATAGCCGCTGATTACATAAAAACCAAACACAGCAGCCACAGCTGACCAACCAGCGAAACTGGTCCAGAGATGGCTTAAGGTGACAGCAAGAGCCAGAATGTAGCGGAAAATACCGAGCATAAGTCTTATCGTTATCGCGCGGCGGGCGTGCCAAGCGCTGGTGCTGAGTGTAGCACCGATAAGCGTACGGAAGAAAAAGGGGTGCCAGTGGTCTTGCCTAAAAAGGCGACGGCTCCAAACCTAAGGCAGGTTTACAGTATTCATTCAAATTGCGCTCATCAAATACTTGATGCGCCGCTCCCACGCTAATGTCACGATAACAGCGTTGCAAGCGACTGGGATTGCGCAAGCCATGGCTGCCTGACGCGTCGTACGCAAATGTCACCGCGGCTTTCGCTACCTTGGTTACGTAGGTAGCGGCGGCCTTGGTTTCCCGCAGGCTCTCCGCTCGCTGTTCCGCACTCGCGTTGTCGGCAACAGCTAGCACCGCGCTGCCATAGGCATTTCTCGCCATCAACATCGCAGCCTTCACGGCCACTGTGTGGTAACCGAGGTCGCGTTGAAAAATTTGCTGTTCTTTTAACGCCAAACTACCCATTCGCTCGCGGCCCCCTTTGGCAATCTCGGCTATCTCGTGCAAGGCTCGTCGCGCAACACCCAGCGCCCACGCAGTGGAGCTGATGGTGCCGACCACGATGGAGCCGAGCCCGTATAGTGGCCCTCCAGTGATTGTTTCGGTATTGAACGCCGATAAGGTTTGACCATTTGAGACAAATTGCTCCGGCACTTCAAAATCAAAACTGCCGGTACCCTTCAGACCCATCACATCCCAGTTGCCTTTAAACGTGACGCGGTCAGATGGGACGATAAACGCGACAATAAGCGGCATGCCGTCTGCCTGCATTATCATCTCACCGTTTTCCATTGCCAAGGCTCCGCCACCCATATATTCGGCATGGCCGCAGCCGCTACCAAATTGATAGTTACCCGAAACCTGATAGCCACCATCGATTTTGTTCGCCACACCTAATGGTGCAAACATACCAGCGGCGGCGCGTGCGTCTGCGAGCGGTTGAGCAAATTCGGGCGCAAGGTAGGACGAATACGCCATCACCGTTGTGTTTTGCGCAAAGGCCCAGCCAACTGAACCATCCGCAAACGAAAGCTCTTCGCACACATCAATAATCGTATCGATGTCGGCCTCCATGCCACCCAGGTCTTTGGGTACCAGCAACCTAAACAAGCCGGCGTCCACCAATGCGTCGACCACGGGCGAAGTCATGCTATTGTTTCGCTCGACGTTTTCGGCCTCGGATTCGACTAGCTCACGTAAACTGCGCGCCGATTCGATTGGGTTGTTTGAAGACATAATCAGTCCTTTTTTTGGAAAGTTCTACTTCAAATCGGCAAAATAGAATGCTGCGACTTCGTTTAATACGTCGGCACGTTCCCATTGCAGAAAATGCCCGCATTCTGGAACGACCAGCGGGCCGGTGCGATTTTTAAATGCAATTTCGCAGCGTTTAGGGAAATCTTTCGGCACGACTTGATCATCCGGCCCGTACAAAATTAAAGTGGGCACCTCGACTTGCTGCGTTAGCATGGGGTCTTCGTTCATGGGGCGACCGTATTCCAACTGATAAGGCGCCCACCCAGCAGCCAAACGGCGCAAATCCTCAAATGGCTCAATCATGAAGTCGTAGTCGTCTTCTTCGAATGAATACTGAGAGGCCAGTAACCGATGTTCATAAAAGTCGCGCACATAACGACGACAACGGGCCGGTGTGTCGAGCTCTGCCATCAGCTCCTCCCAGTCACGACCCTGACGAATACGGTAATCGCCGGTCGGCCCGTGTTGCAATGGAATTAGCGCTAATCCTCGCTCCTCGTACCAGTCGGCTTGATCGAAAACGATAGGTGCAACGCTGTTGAAGAAAATCATGCGGTCAACGAAATCTGGAAATCGGTTGGCCATATCGCAAGTCACCGCGCCGCCAACATCGCCGGCCACTAGTCCGCAGCGCCGATGACCGAGAATATCGTGCACCAAAGAATACAAGTCACGCGAGTAAAGCACGAGGTCGTATTCGTCTTTCTCAGATAAATCAGAATCACCGTAACCGCGTAAATCGGGCACGATGACTTCGTAGCCCGCATCCACCAAAGGCCTGATATTGCGCCACCAGATTCGTTTGGTTTCGGGGTAACCGTGTACCAGCAAAAGAGGATAACCACCGACGCCTTCGCGAAGGTAAGCAAGACTGATATCGTCAGACACCTGAGCGCGATGAATGGTAAAAGCGTCGCACGGAGGTGTCTCGGGTTGAGGCGGGCGTGGGGCTGGCACGGTGACTCCTAATCGTTGGCTTCGATAAGCCACGCAAATTCGCGAAGCTTAAAGCATACTATGCCGTTAGTTGTCCCTGCAGTTACAGCTATGTAACGCTTCGGCGTATAGCGTTGCCGCTTAGGGTCGCATTAGCTGCCCGCCATCCACGTTCAGAATATGGCCAGTGATCCAGCTGGCTTCATCTGACAATAAGAATAAAGCGGCGTTGGCCATATCTTCGGGTTTACCCAGTCGCTTGATCGGCATGCTCTTGATCATTTCACGCGCATAATCGCCCGCAGTTTTTTCCAACGCTCCTGTTTCCGTTGGCCCTGGTGCTATCGCATTGATGCGAATTTTTCGCCAACCAAGTTCGTTAGCCAGGCTTTGCGTGATGCCATTCACCGCCAGCTTTGCAACGCCATAAAACCCGGTACTCATCCATGCCGCCGTTGAAGATTGGTTAACAATGGCGCCACCACCCACCGCGGTCATATCCTCCACCACGGCTCGGGTCATAATCAGGCAACCGTGCGCGTTAACGCGCATAAACTTTTCCAGATAGTTCAAATCTACGTTGAGGTAGCCCTCAATCTTCATGTCGCCGAATATGGCCGCATTGTTGATCAAATAATTGATGGCGCCAAACTTGTCCATGGTCGCGGCCACGCACGCTTTCGCCGAATCCTCGCAGCCAACGTCGGTTTGAACAAACAGCGCACTGCCGCCAGCGGCATTGATTTCTTTAACTACACGTTCTCCTCCCTCCTCATTCAGCTCGGCGATGACTACATTCATGCCGCGTTCGGCGCACGCTTTGGCATAGCCCTCGCCAATACCTCCACCGGCTCCGGTTACGATGATTGTCTTGCCTGAAAAATCCATGTTGTTAACTCCCGATTCTTGAAAAATTTTATGCTTGCTCGGCGATGGCAATCGTTTTGGTTTCCAGATACTCCTCAAACCCCTCCTGCCCCATTTCACGACCAATGCCGCTTTGCCTATAGCCACCAAAAGGCGCGTCGGCCCCGTAGTAGTTGCCGCCGTTGACCATCACTGTGCCGGTTCGCAACCGCCGCGCAATGCTTAATGCGCGTTGCTCATCCGCCGACCACACGCCGCCCGACAAGCCATAGATAGTATCGTTGGCAATGCGCACAGCGTCATTTTCGTCTTCGTAGCCGATCACCGCCAATACCGGGCCGAAAATCTCTTCCTGCGCGATCGTCATATCGTTAGTCACATCGACAAAAACAGTGGGCTCGATGTAGAAGCCCTTATCCAGATGCGCAGGCGTGCCGCCTCCTAACAATAGTCGTGCCCCCTCCTGTTTACCTTTTTCTATGTAAGACAGCACACGATCATATTGAGTCCGGTTTACTACCGGCCCCATGATCTGATCTTCGGCACTCGGATCGCCATAGTTGATAAGCCCAAAATAGGTTTTCAATAATGCTTCTGCCTCTTGTTGCCGCGCTTTCGGCACCAACAGGCGCGTATGTATGGCGCAACCCTGACCGGCGTGGAAGCAAACCGCGAGACAACTCAGCAGCGTCTGGCTGAAATCCGCATCATCCAGCATGATATTTGCGGACTTACCACCCAGCTCCAGAAAGACTTTTTTAACCGTCTCTGCCGCGCGCGCCATAATGTGTTTGCCGACGGCGGTCGAGCCGGTAAACGACACCATATCCACTCTTGGATCACCCACCAACTGTTCGCCCACTTCTTTAGAATCTGCGGCGGTAATCACATTAAACACCCCCGCAGGAATGTCGGTGTATTCCTTAACGACCCTACCGAGCATGGTTGCAGACCAGGGTGTGTCGGGCGCAGCCTTTAAGACGACGCTACAACCGGCCGCCAGAGCAGGAATGCATTTCGCCAGATTGATTTGCAGGGGAACATTCCAGGGCGTAATGCAGGCGACCACACCAATCGCCTCTTTTTCTACCAATCGGCGGCTGCGTTGGCCCATGGGCTCGGCGATGCCTATATCGCGGCTCCACTGAAACTTCGGCAGGTTCTCCAGGGTGAAATCGATAAATCCAATCGGCATTTCACATTGCGGGCCACCGGCACCGCATATACCGAGTGGTGCGCCAGTTTCCGCAGAGATTTGCAACTTGAAATCACCCTGCACCGCGAGCAGTCCGTCTTTGAGCTGTCGCAGGCACTTATGCCGCAGCGCATGGTTTCTTGACCAGTCTGTTTTGTCAAATGCGCGTCTTGCTGCGGCAATTGCATGCTCCATATCTTCCCGGCCGGCGTCGGCGACTTCTCCCATAACCTCTTCGGTTGCCGGATTAATATTGCTATAAGTTTTTCCCGCAACGGCCGATACCAATTCGCCATCGATAAACAATCGAGTTTCCGGATTCATACATTTTGCTCCTGAAATCTAGGCCTTGTTAAGAAACAAATCGAGTACTACAGCGCGCAGCCGCTGGGTGGAAGGCAGTTCAACACCCAGATCTGCTGCACTCTGCAATGCGCAATCCAAGTCTTTCTCGCCGAGCCGACCGAAAGCGCCAAAAATTTCTTCCATCTGCTCCTCCGTGCACGTCGCCGCCAAGGCATTACGGTTGGCGATAAACATGTGCATGGATTCATTGATAACACCATTGGATTTGCCCACCTCGCGCAGCACGTCGGCCGCCAGGCCGCCCGCCTCTGCCAAGCGCGTTGCTTCCGACATGGCGAGGAACTCCGCATACGTGATCAAATTGTTACACAACTTCAGCACGATACCAGTACCAAGTTCACCGGCGTGTACGACTTTCTCGGCGGATGTATCAAAAACCGGTGTGGCCGCTTTCACCGTGCCCTCTGCTCCACCGACCATATAGCACAAGGTACCTGCCTCCGCTCCTTGCGCACCACCAGTAATCGGCGCGTCGATGAGTTGGATATCTTTTTCACTGGCATCGGCAGCCCATTTGAAAATGCCGGCTTGGGTCACCGTGCTATGCACTGCGATAGTCGTGTTCGCTCTAGCATTTTCCAGCAAGCCGCCGGCGCCATAGAGCAGCTCTTCCACTTGAGCATTGTCGCGCACACAAATACCGATGTGCTTGCAGGCTGCTGCCAGCTCGACGACCGATTCGCAGCCAATCGCGCCTTTCTCTACAAGTTCATCCACCGCCGGCCGGTACACATCGTAGACGTGAGCATTGTAGGTTGCACCTATCAGGTGGCTGGCCGAGGGCTTGCCAATATTACCCAGACCGATGTATCCGACATTCGTTTTTTCCGACACAGTGCGATGCCTCTTGGTGTTAGAACGAGCATAATGAGGAAGTCATAGTAAAGGAAGGCTGACAATACAGTCAACATTGATTGACAACAAGTCAGTACGGCTTTACTATTTATTGTCATGAATATGCCCGCAACCCGCTTTCAGCAGCACGAAGACCTGTGGCGGCACTATCGCAGCAACCTGCCTCGTCACTTACTGGGGCTGTCGCGTTATTTGCAGGCGACCCTGATGCACGCACTGATTGAAAAGCTTGGCTATCGCGATTTGCGGCTTAGTTATGAGCCCTTTATCACGCTAGTCGGTGACAGGGGTGCACGCCTGACCGAATTAGCCGGCTGGTTGGGCATCAGCAAGCAGGCTGTCAACCAGACGGCTAACCAAATTGAGCATGCAGGATATATTGCACGCACCCCCGACCCGGCAGATGGTCGTGCAAAAGTTGTGGTACTCACAGCGGCGGGGCGTAAACTGGTAAACGAAGGGTCCGCACTCATTGGCGACGTAGAACAGAAGTGCATCGACCTACTCGGCAAACGCAAAACAACTAGGCTATCAAAACACTTGGCGGCCCTATACTTGGGGGTAGATTTGCCCCGGCCGCGGGTGACACCAACAAAGGGCCTAACCCCTGTCATGTTAGGCGGGCTATTGCCGCGAATTGCCGATTACATGATGCAGCGATTGATGCATCTGACTGACGCTTACGGCCACCCACACTTGAAGATGTCATATGCACACGTTTTGACCCTGATTGGCCCGGACGGCGGCCGCATTCAACAAATGGCCCGCATTCAGGAAGTCAGCAAGCAGGCGATAAGCACAGTCGCATCAGAACTGGAACTACTGGGATATATACGGCGCGCGGCTGACCCGCAAGATGCAAGGCGGGTGTTGTTGCAACTGACCGAAGAGGGCTGGCAACTGCTTGCGCATTCGGTCACCGCGGTAGGATCGCTGGAACAAGAAATGGCATTGCATCTGCGTGATGATGGCCTGACAGAGCTCAAACTGATTGCCGCCGAGCTATATAGCACGTTGCACCTGGAGGAAGAGGTGTTTGAGCCTAGCCATGTGCCACTCACTAGCGACTTGCAGAAACTAGCCTCGCAGTTGCGCAGCCAACTCGGCAGAAAAGATACAGCCGAACTGGCGCGACTGTTAAAACAGCAATAAAACCGAGATGAGGAATCTCACATGATGTATGACTGGCAAGCGGGCCTAGCGTTTTTTGCACTGGTCGTCGCGCTGACAAAATTTGGCCGCTATCTCGCCTTCAAAGTCCCGGCGCTGCAACAGATGCGTTCAATAAACAAGGAACAGGACAAAATCAAACGCGCCCAGGAAAAATACCCGCCCGTGATGAAAGCCAACGCCAAGGTTGGTTTATATGCTAATGCCACTTTCTTTATCGCGGTTGCGCCCTTTTGTGTCACATTGCAAGCACAACCGCTAATGAAGGTTCTACTGGATATCATCGCCATACTGATGGTGTACGATTTTTTTTACTACTTAACTCACCGCTTTTTGTTCCACGGCCAGGGCTATTTTCGCCGCGTGCATGCACTGCATCACCAGGCGCGCAAGCCGACACACATAGACGCATATTACGTACATCCATTAGAGACTTTTGTTGGTATCTTGCTGTTCCTGCTTACCATCCCGCTGTTGGCGATCTTTATCGGACCGTTCCACAGCGCGACGGTTGCAATCACCTTTGTCATCTGGACGCAGATCAATATCATCAACCACTGCTTCGTGAACTTACCCTATGCGCCGTTTAAAACGCTGAGTTGGATTACGGCCAAGCATGCCGTCCATCATGAGAATATGCAGATGGGAAATTACGCGACCATCACATTACTATATGATCGAATGTTCGGAACGCTTGACTAGAGATGCCATAGACTTGTTCAGAGGCTCCCTAAACCAAACTCCAGCAAACCTTGCGGGTAACATCATAAGTGCAGCAAAGAACCAGAAATCCCTAGTGGTCGCAATTTCAGCTCTGGCGACAACATCCGTAACCAGCGTAGTTGCTCAGGGCATGTCGGTGCTGGAGGAAGTGCTCGTTACGGCCACAAAACGTACCGAAGGACTACAAAACGTGCCTATCGCCATATCGGTAGTAGGTGGCAAAAACATAGAACAAATGGGCGTTACCGAGCTGGACGAACTCACGGTCTATTTGCCCAGCGTGCATATCGGCGAGTCCGCCAGTAACAACCAGATCTTTATTCGAGGCGTGGGTTCCGGTAACAACGCCGGTTTTGAACAGTCGGTTGGCACCTTTATCGACGGCGTTTACTTCGGCCGGGCCCGAGATTCGCGGGCGGCATTTCTCGATATCGAACGAGTAGAGGTGTTGAAAGGTCCGCAGTCGACATTGTTCGGCAAGAACACCGTGGCAGGCGCGATTAACATTTCCACCGCCCAACCACGCGACGAATTTGAGGGCTATGTGGATGTGGGCTATGAAGCCGAGTTAAACGGAAAAAGCTTGACCGCGATGGTAACCGGCCCGTTGTCGAACTCGATCAGGGGTAGGCTTGTTGCAAAGGGCTACGCGCGCGATGGCTGGATGGAAAACCAGTTTCCAGGTGGAGAAGATGGCCCTTCGCAGGACAACACCATTTTCCGCGGTAGTCTGGAATGGGAAGTGACGGACAGTCTGGGGTTTAAGGTGAAAGCAGAGCACGGTAATTTTAAAACGATTGGCGGCTTACCCAAAGAAACCATAGCCACGCCGTCATCGATAGCTTTAAACGGTGTGAATGACCCCAATTATGCCAATGCGACGGGGTATAATTACCGACAATCGCAGACTAGAGGCTTGCCCGGTAGGCCTATTGAAGATGATATGGACAATAACATCTTGCAACTCACGACTGAATATCAACTGGGAGAACATAGCCTGCGCTCAATCACGGCATATACGGAGTACGAATATGAAAAATGCATAGACGCAGATTACACGTCGGCTGATTTAATCGACCAGTGTTTCGAAGAGAGCCACGAACAGTTTACCCAGGAGTTCCTGTTCAGCTCCCCACTAAACCAGACCATAGAGTATCTGGCTGGCGTTTACTACCAGGACGCTAAGCTGGAATTTGACGGCGATCTAGCTGTAACGTGGTCAGGGATACCAGCGCTCGAAGCAGGAATATTCGGTTTTGCAGGCTTGCCCGAAGGTACACCGTCGACAACGTTGGATGCCAGACATCTATCTTTGGTTGAGCAAAATACAGAAAGCTGGTCAGTCTTTGCCGAACTCACTTGGAATATCAACGATCGTTTCCGCTCCACCTTCGGCCTGCGTTACTCGAAAGATAAGAAGGATATTGATAAAACAGATCCCACTATTTCATTTTCAGGCCCTTCCGCATTCGACTCCAACTTAGATGCTATCTATACAGCGGTTGGTTTCTTTACCGACTTTGCCTACAAACTCGATCTCGATGAGGAGCACGTCACCGGTAGTTTGAATTTTCAATATGATATCAACAACGAGACCATGGCCTATCTCAACCTGGCGACCGGTTACAAAACCAGCGGTTTTGACACCTTAAACCTCACTAACAGTAGCGCTCAATTCGACGACGAGACGGTTAAATCCATAGAGCTGGGACTGAAAATGACGCTGTGGAATGGGCATGTCCGGGTCAATCTGGCTGCCTTTCAGGGCAACTATGAAGATGTGCAGATCAGCTCATTTCAGAGTGCCGGCTTTGTTGTTGGCAATGCGGCGGAGTCTGAAGTAACGGGTCTGGAAGGTGATTTTGAAGTGGCGTTGACCGAACACATAAACCTTAACGGGGGATTTTCAGCACTCGATGCCGAATACAAATCGTTCCCTGGAGGCCCGTGTCAGGTATCCGACCAACTGGCCGGAACCTGCAGCTCTGACACCGGCGGCCAAGATCTATCCGGCACACCGCTGCAGTTTGCACCCGATGTAAGCGCTAATCTCGGAGTAAGCTTTAGCGCCCCCCTCAATGACCGACTGGATCTGAACGCAGGTATCGACGTGCTGTACTCGGACGATATTCTGGTCGGTGTGGATAACGACCCTGAGACCGTGCAGGATGCCTACACTAAGATAAACGCACGCGTTGCGTTAAGCTCCGATGAAGGTATCTGGTCGGTAGCCCTTGTAGGCAAAAACCTGACGGATGAACTCACCTTTAACTGGGGTAATGATACGGCGCTGTCAGGTCAGGGTTTTGGTTTTGATAACACCTATTTTCACCAGCTTGAGGCGCCGCGTACTTATGAACTGCAAGCGCGCTATAACTTCTAATCGCCCATCCCTAGACTTATGTTGATGAACGGCATCTTCAGGCTTTTCGCAGCAGCGCTGGTTTTGACGGCTTGCGCAGAGTCATCGAAAACGAATTCGACCAATTTAGCCGCCGCTGATGCAACACAATTGCCGGTTCATGCCATTGCCATGGGACAACTGATTTCGTATAAAGATATTCCAGCCGCTTATTATATTGAGAACGAGGCTAACCGAAAGCTGGATCCCAATGATGCACTTGTGCAGACTTTTCGCGACCGCAAGCAGAGGGATTTGGCAAACCCTGATGCCCCAAAATCATTTTCCACGGAAGATCACAGCGTGCCGGCAGAATTCCAGTCTGCGCTAGCGCCATGGGACGAACTGGAAACCGTCTTCGCTTTCGACTGGAGGGCATTGGAGCGTGAATACCCAGGCAAAACGGAACAGCTGAAGAAAGTCGTTAGAACAAGGGTCGTATTCAACCATCCGGATTTGAAAATTGTCGAGCTGACCATCGGGGGTGAAGCTCTACTGCCTTCACACGCCCAGGCCGCCCCCTCGGTTTATCATATACTGGAAGGTACAGCTCAAATCAGCGTCGATGGTGAAGCAAAGCAGGTTTTTACTGGCACTTCAGTCAAACTCGACTCCTACGCTGAACGTCGAATTCAGGTGACTTCCAGAGTGCCACTGAAAGTGCTGTGGTTAAGCTGGGCTCCCGGTGGTCAGCAGGAATATCTGAACTATGGTTATTACCTAACCGGCTCAAACTTCCATGCACAACCTATCGAAGCGGTGATGCCAGATAACTTTCAGCATTGGCAAGATTCGGCAAGGCGTCGGTACACACCGGCGGCTCAAAGATCAAAATCAAACACCGGTAAAAACGATGAGTTCTATACGAAGCAGATTCACTTACTGAGTGAAATTAGAACGGCCAATCCGGATTTGCTGAGTAGGTATCCTGCAACTCCCGCTTTTTCAAACGAACTGGATGTGGAGTGGCTGGACTTTACCAAGATCAGTGGCGGTTTCTTCTGGGCAAAAGACGCGGCTAAAGGCGCAGATCTTATGAAGTCGTGGAACAAAATCGTACGCATGAAAGGCATATTCCAGGCCAAAGTGCCGAACGAACAGTATGACCTGAATTTTTCGTATATCGCCATCGGACCGCACGGCAAATATGTCACCCACAGTCATGCGACTCCCGAGTTCTACTACGTGCTTGGCGGTGAAACCGAATGGATCATCGATGGAGATACTTTTAACGCCAGCGCAGGTGACGTTTATTTTCATAGCCCTTACCAGGACCACGAAATGAAAGGACTAAAGTCAGACCGACCCATGCGCGCCATTACCGGCAGTTGGGCGCCGTTTGGTGACAGAAGCGTGTTCTCTCAAGACTTTCTGCTAACGGAGCACTTACCCGTTCAGCCTAAAGATGCTGCGCTACCTGAGCAGTTCAATTTCCACGACTTTAAACTGAAGAGTGACTTAACTTTCCAGCAACAGTAAAGCAGCGTGATCTCACAGCAATGCATCACACCCGTGCTTTTCGTTGTATAGTAGGCACAGTGAATAACCTCCTCTCACAAGCATAACCAGTTTTTGATTCTGTTGTGGTGACAAACCTGGCTTCTCTAACTAATTGGTGCTGGCGCAACATGCGCGTAACGCTGCTGCTGTCCGCGAGCTTACTGGCAGCATGCGAGCGCAGCGACCACGAGCCAACCACACAAGATGAGGCGCCAGCAACCGGAATAAGCGTGCAAGTCAGCATCGCCACAGTAGAACTAGCTGACGTTGGCCAGCAAACCTCGGTCACCGGGGTTGTCGAAGCCTTTCGCAAAGCCACCATTGCGGCGGAAGTGAGCGGCCGGGTAGTGTCACGCCTGGTTGAACCCGGCGATAAACTAACCAAACAGCAAAAAATGCTGGTGTTGGACGATACCAAGACGAATACCGCCTATGCAGAAGCGTTAGCCCGGGTGGCCTCGCGCAAGGTTGATCTGGCCTCGGCGCGCAGCGAACTTACGCGTGGTGAAAAACTAAGCAGCAGCGCGTTTATCAGCAAAGACGATCTGGAATCTCTGGGTTTTGCGGTGCAACGGGCGGAGGCAGAATTGAAAGCCGCCCGCGCTACCGCCGACAGTGCAGCACGAGCCCTTGCGGACGCCACCATAATGGCGCCGTTTGCCGGTAGCGCCGAAGCCGTGCATGTACAGGAAGGCGATTACCTGACACCCGGCATGCCAGTGGTCACCGTTGCTGATTTCACGCGCTTACGCGTTCGTGCCGGCGTGACCGCAGGCGAAGCCGCCTCGTTGGCAGTGGAGAGCAGCGCCACCCTCGCCTTCGATGTGCTAGGCACCGCTACGCTGCAAGGCAAAATACACAGCGTCGGCCGCATTGCCGACCCTGCCACAGGTACCTATCCCCTAGAAATCTGGCTCGATAACCCGCCCGGCAGTGCCCTGCGCGAAGGCATGGTTGCCAGCGTGCGCCTGCCTTATACCGCTGGTGAACAGCGAACCACGGTGCCCGTTGCCGCTGTGTTTCGGCGCGCAGGCCGCATGCATGTGTTTACGGTCAATGATGATGTCGCCCATTTGACTCCTGTCAGTATTGGCCGCCGTGATAGCGCACTGGTTGAAGTGCTGGAAGGAGTGCAAGTCGGCGACAGCGTTGTGGTCGACGGCCAATTCGCGTTACGTAACGGCGCTCCCGTGGCAATCCGCACGTCCGATAAAAGCATGAATTCCAAGCTCTAGCCGATATGGAAGCCATTATTCGCTTTTTCGTCGACCGCCATCTGCTGGTCAACGTATTTGCTGCGGCATTGGTGGTGTTCGGCTTGATCGCGGCGAGCAATCTGCAGCGCGAGTTCATCCCCAGTTTTGCAACCCCTATCATTTGGGTAACAGCAACATTGCCAGGCGCCTCGGCGCGCGATGTGGAAACCAAAGTCACTATTCCTTTAGAAAAAGCTATTGAAGAAGTGGAAGGGGTAGACGATTTTCACACCATCATCGCCGATAACAGTTCGTTCACTACCATCGAACTTTATGACGACTACAACGCCGAGGAAATTGCAGAAGCCGAGCGTGATATTCGCAATGCCATCGAAGCCATTACGGACTTCCCGCCGGAGATGGAAGACGAACCCATTGTAAAGCATCTGAATCCAGCGCGGGGCGTTGTCGTTGAAGTAGCTCTTACCGGTCCGCCAGAGCAGCTAGTAGTCGCCGCGGAAGATCTGGAGGAGCGCATTGAACGCCTGAACACGGTATCAAACGTCGACCTGGTGGGCCTGCAAGACCCAGAAGTGAGGGTACTGGTAGATCCTGCACAAGCATTCGCCCACGGCGTTACACTGGCTGATATTATCTCGGCGATTGAAAAACGGAATGTCTCCAGCACCGGCGGCAACCTGAAAAGCGCCAGCAATCAGCGCCAGGTTGTGATGTGGAGCCGCTATGAGCAACCGCAAGACGTGGGCGAGACAATCCTCAAATTCAGTAGCACCGGCGGTGCACTGCGAGTGCGTGATATTGCGCGCATAGAACAAGGCCGCGAAGATACCGATTT
>JBPCXM010000085.1:0-3037 GCA_051008535.1 Pseudomonadales bacterium
CGCTATATTTCCCTTCGCGAATATTGATGTTGAGATTAAGCGGAGTGGCTATGACGATACCTTCCGCCTCGTGCAATTTGGGTCCGAGAGACAACAGATCCTCGTCAGAGGCGTTTGGAAGCAGGCGACGCGCCAGTTGTGCATCCCGCTTTCCAGAGGCGTAGCCCATTCGGGTCAGAAGACCGCGGGCTCGCTCCATGCCCAGGGTATCGATTAGCTCTTTGCGAAGCGAACTCACGGCGCCGACGTGCAATAAGAGCATGCGATGCTCTCCAAGGATGATGCGCCCGGGTTCAAAATTCAGGTTCAGTTCGGGATCAAGTTTGAATAACTCCCCGAGGTTGATTTCGGTCATTGTCTTTGTGCCTCACCTGTTAACCAGGGCTTCTCTGGGCGGGCGGCTCTGCCGCGTGCGGCGCCAAGCTGCGCGGGAATATCTGGCGATGATTCAAGTCATCATTTTATAAATGTTCACCGTATAGCTCAGTTTAAACGCACTCAATCGCGGGGCGCTATCAAGCGCGGCGCCAGATCAATTCTGTTTAAACGATGACACGATCATTACTAATTAAATCATCACACAGATGCTCGCAGTAGTCTATATGGTTCAATAAATTCAGGAAATCGATCATTTAGTCACTCAGCCACTCCACAACTCTCGCTCCGACGCGTCGTAAGTCGCCGTCGCTTAGCGATTATCATGATTTGGCACGGTTTCTGCTCTAGCGGATAAACGCCTCTCGATGCGTGCATCGGCGTGCAAGGTGTTTTGGTGATAGACAGCAATAAGCGAGGGTATATGCAATGACCCGCCACGCTTTGTCCGGGTTTACGAGGGTGGCGAGCGGAGCAGTGCACCAATTGAGACATTCTGATACAGGATATTTATGGATCGATTTAAGGTAGAGGTTCAGTCGACAGGAGAGCATTTTTGCTGCAGCAAGGACGAAAATCTGTTGCAGGGCATGGAGCGATTCAGAGTGGGAACCCGGTTGCTTACCACGATACCCGTCGGATGCCGCGGCGGTGGTTGCGGCATGTGCAAGATAAGGATCGTGGTTGGTGACTTTATCACTGGAAAGATGAGCAAAAAACACATACCGGAAAGTGAGGAGAGACAGGGTTACACCCTGGCGTGCAGATCATTTCCCCGCAGCGATTTGATTTTCGACGTGGAAACGTAACGCGTTCTGACGAACGAACACAGCCGTAATACTCAGGAGACGACAGATGAAAAAAGGTGTAATGAGACCCGGGCACTTACAAATTCGTGTATTGGATATGGAAGAGGCCGTTGTCCATTACCGTGACCGTATCGGTCTGATCGAGGTGGATCGTGACGGTGAGGGGCGGGTGTACCTCAAGGGCTGGACCGAAGTGGACAAGTTCTCTGTAGTGCTGCGCGAGGCCGACGAACCCGGCATGGATTTTATGGGCTTCAAGGTGCTGTCCGCCGAGGTAATGAACAGCCTGAAGGCGGAACTGATCGAATTTGGCTGTAACGTCGAAGTGATCCCAGCCGCGGAGCTTAACGGCTGCGGTGAGCGGGTTCGTTTTGATTCTCCCACCGGCCATATGTTTGAGATCTATGCCGAGAAGGAACAAACCGGCAAGTGGATGATCAACAACACCAACCCGGAAGCCTGGCCTGAAGAGCTCAAGGGAATGCGTGCGCAGCGCTATGACCACTGTCTGCTGTACGGTGATGATCTGGATGGATCTCTGGAACTGTTCACCAAGGTGCTGGGCTTTGATCTTGCCGAGCAGGTCATGGACGGGGACCTGCGTGTTGCCCAGTTCCTCACTTGCTCCATGAAGGCCCATGATATCGCCTTTATCCGTCACGAGGAAAAGGGCAGATTCCACCACGCGTCCTTCTACCTCGAAACCTGGGAGGATGTACTGCGGGCAGCGGACTTGATGTCCATGCACGATATTTCGATCGATATTGGTCCTACCCGGCACGGTTTGACCCATGGGCAGACCATTTACTTCATTGACCCGTCGGGTAACCGCTCAGAGGTATTCTGTGGCGGCGATTACTCCTATCCCGATCACCCGGTGGTGACCTGGGAAGCGGACAAGTTGGGTAAAGCCATTTTCTACCACGACCGGGTGTTGAACGAGCGCTTTTTGACGGCGCTGACCTGACCCGAAAATGCAGTGGTAGCAGCCAGAGATTGGCGGCCAACGTGTGGCTGATTGCGCCCGCCAGCAATCGGATTTTGCCCAGGAGGCATAACAATGACTAAACAGATTTTGAATTTTATTAATGGTGAATTCATCGAGGGCACCAGCGGTAAAACCTTTGAGAATCGTTGCCCGGTCGATAACAGCCTGATTGGTCATGTTCATGAGGCAAGCTGTGCTGATGTCAATGCCGCGGTGCAGGCGGCCAGGCAGGCGATGCTAGGTCCCTGGGGTTGCCTGAGTGTCAATGATCGGGTGCAGCTACTGTACAAGGTGGCGGATCGTATCGATGAGTGTTTTGAGGAGTTTCTTGCAGCGGAATGCCTGGATACCGGTAAACCTCGTGCCATGGCCAGCCATATTGATATCCCTCGTGGAGCGGCCAATTTCAGGGTCTTTGCCGATGTGATTAAAAATGTTGCCGAAGAGAGTTTCCGCATGGAGACCCCCGATGGTGCCGGCGCGGTCAATGTCGGTCATCGTAGCCCCAAGGGGGTTATTGCTGTCATCAGTCCCTGGAACCTGCCCCTGTTGTTGATGACATGGAAGGTCGGGCCTGCACTGGCCTGCGGTAACACGGTCGTTGTGAAACCATCGGAGGAAACACCCCTGACCACCACCCTGCTCGGCGAGGTGATGCAGGAGTGTGGCGTTCCCGCTGGGGTGTTCAATGTTGTGCACGGTTTTGGCCCCGATTCCGCCGGGGAGTTCCTCACGACCAATCCCGATGTGGATGCCATTACCTTTACCGGCGAAACCCGAACCGGTGAAGCCATTATGATGGCTGCGTCGGTCGGGCTGCGGGATATCTCAATGGAATGTGGTGGCAAGAACCCCGGTATCGTGT
>JBPCXM010000086.1:0-4085 GCA_051008535.1 Pseudomonadales bacterium
GTGCCGATTCATGTTTTTGATAAAGGAGTGCTGCTGCGGAATCAGCTTGTCGAAGCTGGCATCTGGTTTAATCTGAGTGGCTTGCCAGGCGAAGAAAATGGTTAATACTGAAAACAGCACCAGTACCACGGGCCGAAAACTGAACAGCAGCTTTTCCGGTAGCCCGGCTTCTTTCAGGGCGGTGTAGCTAAGCTTGGGGTCTGCATTATGCTGGCTATCCATTACCTGTCAGTCCTCAATCCGAAGTCGTCGAGTTTGGAAGCGGGCCGTGTTGCTGTAATTCGGATTTTGCTGCGCCGCTAGCCCCGGCGTCCGGCAAGGACAACAATTGATTGCCACCGCCACCAGATGCAAGCAGTTGCCCGTTTTCCAATTGCGCCACACCGGTCAAGCCATGCCGGTTGGGCTGCATGCTCAACTCAAAGTGTTCGCCGTTATCGGTGCTGGTTGTTAGCGTTCCACCGGAACCGACAAATGTCATTCTTCCGTTGGAGTCTATCGCCGCGCCAAACAGGCTGGCGCGAGCGCGCGATTCCAGGGCCGTCCAATTGTCGCCAGCGTCGGTGGAGCGGTAGATATTGCCGCGCAAGCCGTAGGCGAATACGCTGTCGCT
This sequence comes from Pseudomonadales bacterium, assembly GCA_051008535.1. Lineage (GTDB taxonomy): Bacteria > Pseudomonadota > Gammaproteobacteria > Pseudomonadales > JAUIET01 > JBBKXJ01. Next base: position 614 of record JBPCXM010000086.1, read on the forward strand.
TTCTGGGTTGTACAATATGCCAAAGAAGCTGCCTTCGTAGCCGGTTTCAACTTGTTCCCAGCTTTCTCCCCAATCGTCGGAGCGGAATACCATCCCCCACTCGGAGGCGATGCAGAGTTTGCCATCGCCGTCGCCAGCAATACCGTTAAGATGCAGTTGCTCGGGATTGCCTACCTTATGCGACAAGTCCAGCCATTTGCGTCCACCGTTGGCGGTATATAGCAGTGTTCCGTAGGCGCCGGAGGCAAACCCCTGCTCCTCGTTGCTGAACCAAACGTCCATTAATGGAGGAGGGTATATAGTGTCTTGCATGACGTTCCTCGCATCTTCCAGTGCGAATTCGGCTTCATCGAGCTGTTCTCGCAATGCTGACTCGGCGTATGTTCCTGTGGCTTTTTTTAGGTCTACTTTTAGGTCCTTGACCCGCTCTTTGGCCCGGCCCAGGTTTTTTTCGTTGATGTTTTGCTGTGCACTTAACCCATGGCGCTGTATTTCCCAGTTGACACCACCGTCGCCGGTCACCAAGATATTGCCATCGTGGCCCACGGCCCAGCCGGTTTCAGGCGTAATAAAAAACAGCCGCGTTAACATCACCGTGGTCGGTACTCTTGCCTGAGTCCAGGATTCGCCATTGTCATCTGAATACACGATATGGCCGCGCTCGCCGACCGCCACGGCCCGCTGCCCGGCCAGTTTCACGTCGAGAAAATCGGAGTGAACAACGGCGGGCAGTTGCGGGGCGTAGTTGCTCGGAGCCGCCGCGACCGGCAGATGGCATAGGCCGATAACGATTGCTATGAGCACCTTGCCGAGAAACTTACCAACGAAACCGCTGGCTTGTTCAGGGACATTCATTTTATGACTGCCTATATTTTCAATTATGAACTGCTGCACGACGGCAGCCTTGATTAGTGCCGCCACATCACATCTTTAGCATGCCGAAGTTGTCGGGCTGCGCATTGATTTGAATCAAGTCGGCTCTTATTTATCTCTTGCAGTAGCGAAAATACACTAAAAAAAGACTGTACTTTGCCACACGGCATGACCGATAGAAGTATGGGAATCTTCCACGGTGCTTCAAAGTTAACGCGGCGATAAGGACTTACCACATTCATGTAAGTAGTTTACCGAATGCAAATTATTTTTTTGAGCAAGCAGGCTATGAAAGGATGTATTGTACGAATGGATGCAGCTGGGTTTTATCGTAGCAAACTCGAAGTGAGGGCAAAAAATGTTTGGCGGTCACGCACTGGTGAGGAAAGCAACAACAAAGGATCGCTAAGACTGTGCGGCATATTTCCGAATTCTCATAGGTCAGTTTCGATATTTTAGATTCTGCGCAAACCGAGCGAGCGTTGCGCACTGCGCCTGCGTGAATATGCGATCGCACATCAATTACGTTGGCATCGTCTTTACCAGTACGCAAGTGACGATAGTGTGGACAAGGCTGGCAAAAATTAGTGTGAAAAACTCTCGCCGCAAGTTGATTTGAATCAATATCACAGTATGTACGACCTATAAGATTGCACAACGCAGCCCTTTAAAAGCCAAATATGCAACGCCCAAAGGCCCTCGAATCATCCGCGCTTTATACTTCTTGTAAGCTCGATGAATTGCCATTCGAAACCACCGCCGACCTGGAAGAAATCGACCTTGTGGCCGGCCAGACACGCGCGCTGGATTCGGTCCAGTTCGGCATGGGAATGCGTGGTGACGGTTTCAACGTCTTTGCGTTGGGGCCGTCGGGTATGGGCAAGTACACTGTTATCAAACACATACTGACGCGTGAAGCGGCAGGTTTTGCGGCACCGCCGGACTGGTGTTACATCAACAATTTCGAGCAACCGCATAAGCCCAGGGCGCTTACGCTGCCGGCCGGCCGCGGGGTGGAATTGCAGCGTGAACTTGAGCAAGTGATTGAAGAGCTCGGCAGCGCCATTCCGGCTGCGTTCGAAAGCGAAGACTATCAATCGCGCATCGCCGAACTGGAAGAAGAGCTAAAGGAGCGGCAGGCCAACGCGATCATTGAACTGCAAAAGCAGGCGAAGGAAAAGCGCATCAACTTGATACATACCCCCTCCGGGTTTGCGCTGGCGCCAATGACCGAGAGCGACGAGGTCATCTCGCCTGAAGAGTTCGAGAAACTGCCCGATGAGGAGAAGGAACGAATCCAGCAGGTCGTCGCCGGTCTGCAAGACGCCTTGCAGAAAGTAATGCGCCAGTTTCCGGGCTGGCAGAAGGAAACGCGCAACAAGGTTAAGGCGCTGAACCAGGAAATGGCCCGCTATGCGGTCAACCACTCGATAGACGCGCTGAAACAAAGGTTTTTCGGGCTTGACGCTGTTCTCAACTATCTGGATGCGGTGCAGCAGGATATCATCGATCACGTCGACGATTTTCGACCGCGTGCTGAGGGCCCAATGCAATTGTTTGGTCAGCCGGTTCGTAAGGAATCATTCCAGCGCTACCAAGTCAATGTGTTGGTAGACCAGAGCGCGCAGACTTCCGCGCCGGTGGTGTTTGAAGACTTGCCTACCCACGGCAATTTAATCGGGCGCACCGAGCACCAGGCCTATATGGGCACACTGACGACCGACTTTACCCTGATAAAATCCGGCGCGTTGCACCGAGCTAACGGCGGTTACCTGATTCTCGACGCGCGTCAGGTGTTGCTCTAGCCATGTGCTTACGACGGTGTGAAGCGTGCCTTGCAAGCGCGCGAAATCCGCATCGAGTCGTTGGAGCGCATGCTGAGCATGATAAGTACCGCGTCGCTGGAGCCCGAACCTATTCCGCTGGATGTGAAAGTGGTTCTGTATGGCGAGCGTTTGCTTTACTACTTGCTGTACGAACACGATCCGGAATTTCGCGACCTGTTCAAGGTAGCGGCAGACTTCGAGGAAACCGTAGATCGTAACAGCGAGACCAACGCGTTGTTCGCGCGACTTATCGGCAGCCTGGCGAGGCGCGAGGCGCTCCGGCCTTTGGACCGCAGCGGTGTAGCACGAGTGATCGAGCGCGGCGCACGGTTGGCAGGTGATGCGGACAAGCTGTCTACCCACCTGCGCAGTATCGGCGACCTGTTGCGCGAAGCCGACTATTGGGCGGGGCAGGCCGAAAGCGAGACGATAACCAGCGCTAATGTGCAGCGCGCGATCGACGAACAGACACGGCGCAGCGACCGTATTCGCGAACGCATTTACGAAAACATCCAACGTGGCACGATATTGATCGATACCACCGGCGAAACAATCGGCCAAATCAACGGGTTATCGGTGCTGCAGATTGGTGGATTCATGTTTGGCCAACCATCACGTATTACCGCGACCACACGCCTCGGCGCCGGCAAGGTCGTCGACATCGAACGCGAAACCGAACTGGGTGGTCCCTTGCACTCGAAAGGCGTGCTTATTCTTGCTGGCTTCCTGGGAGCGCGCTATGCGCATGGTTATCCACTCTCCGTGGCCGCGAG
>JBPCXM010000087.1:0-4235 GCA_051008535.1 Pseudomonadales bacterium
GGCGAAGCTCTTCTGAAATTTCCACGGAATTTTAGAGGACAAGCAAAACTAGACATCTGATGGGCAGAAACACGCACCTGAATTGGCGGCGGCGACATGGACTTTACACATAACGCCAATGTTCAGAGGCAGCCAAAAGCGTAGCTTTTGGCTGTCCGGTGGAGGCCCGAAGGGCCGGAACGCACTGCAACTTCTTGTTAGATGTGCCGCGCGGTGGTTTACCCGATAACCACGAAACGGTGTGATGGTCGGAGAAACTGCGCGATTGATGCCACGTTTTGCGACAAACCATGCTAATGCTACCTGTTGATTAAAACCCTGACGGTGAATTTACTACAACTGACGATATTGGCAACAGCGATGTGCAAAAGAGTCTGAGGCATTGACGGCTCAACGAGTGGTGGTTTTGCTTTTGCTTGAACAGCGCGTTGAACTTGCTGGATAGCCGCTGACTTTGAATGTCGGTGGTACGGACATTTAACGCCTGGGTAAGGGGCGGCGAAAAGCGCAGCTTTTTGACGTCCCAGCGGCCATAGGCCGCGACTTCACCCACTTGTTAGGTTGCCGGAAACTAGTCGAAAACATTCGGGCAACCACCATATTCATTAAATTTTTCATCCCAGCGCCTTACATCGTTTGCCCGTCGCCACCGGGAATGGAAAAACTCCATGAGGCACGGGCCGCTTTCCAATTCAATAAGCAGCGTGTCAAACTCTTTGACCTGCTCGTAAGGTGGATAATCACTCCGCGGACCCCATGTCAGCCCACCACGACGGGCGGCGTAACGTTGCCAAAATTTCGCTGGCTTCAACCATACTTCATTTTCCGCATCCCAAGCTCTAAACATTCCATTGGGACGGCTTTGGACGTAGCCGTCCTTCAATTCCACCGGTCCACTCGATGCGTCAGCTATCATAAATAGAAGAATTAAAGTGATTGAGATTGCTTGTCGAATCATGGCTTGTGCAACCTAACTGCCTGCTTGTAGGACCTTCCGTCCCACAAGCAGTTTTCATGAGTATCATTTCTCAGTATTAAGTTCAATGACATTGCTGCCTTTTTGTTGCTTGTTTTTGGAGCCTTCCATTTTGCATAGCAAATGTGGAGAGACATTCCAACTTTGACCAGATTCGGTAATAACTGTGACTGTTTTTTTGTTGTATTTCACAAGTGTGCCACGTTGGCGACCCCGGCCCGGTGGTTCAAAGCTTACCTTCTCACCAGGACTAAACTGCATCATTTCATTATGAGTATGCATTGATTCAAGGAATTTGAGGCGTTCGACGATCCTGTGATTTAACTATATGAGTTCTTCTTCAGTTAGATGATCAATATCAATTTTCATAAATGTTCCTCATCTTGTATCAGGCTCATAACACTTCAAGAAGAGGCGCGCTTTAGCGCGTTCTTCTTGATTGACTTGTTCGTTGGCGACTATTTCACGGCTAAATTGACAACAAGTCAGCCAGGTATACGTTAACCTTCTTATCCGAAAGTATCCTTTATGTCTGCAAACTTCGCTGTGATAGCGTGAACATTCGTGTAGCCCATTCCCTGTAGTGTTAGGGCCGCCAGCGACGCTCGACCGCCACCGCCGCAGTGCGTCAATATTAGTGTATCTGGATTGGAGCAAAGCTCCGGAACTTTCATTTCAATTAGACCGCGAGAAATATTTACGGATTCTTTGAGCTTGGACTCGGCCGCACTATCGCTTTCCCGTACATCGATAATGACAGCAATTTCTGCTGCATCATACAACGATTTGGCGGAAGGTACGTCAACGCAATCAATCTGCGTTTTAGCTTTAGCTATCAATTCACCGGCCGTTTTTATCACAGTAATGCCTCTAGTACACTAATTAGTTTATACCTCAATAGATTTATCTTTTCCAATGCCTAGGCCACCTAACAGCCGGCTGATATGTTGTGACCTGTCAATTCGTTTCACTAACGCGACCCGTCGGTCCCGTTAGTCAAATATTAAACAGTGTGTCGGCGAATGCTGGGTTGCAGATAAAAAATAAAACGAGTCCAATGCGTGTCACGATAGTGTACTCCCAATAATTGTTACAATGGATTTCCTGTTCGACATCAGCAGAAAACCTGTTGGCGTGTACAGTCAGTCTTAGCCCCGGCCGACTCTCGTCTGAAACAGTACCAGTTTCCTCAACCATTATTGGGCGAAAACGAACTCCGCATGGGTGCACGCTCGTCCGAAATCACGACCGTCTCCTGCGGGTCGACCGCGTCGATTTTATTCGTCGAGCACCCACCGACAGCAATGTGATTCTACACCGGCCTGTGGCTTTCGCAAAAATCCAGGCTTAAAAAAACAACGCAACCGGCCAGTCGTTACTGCTGGGAATTGGGTAATACAGGAACTAAACCACCTTTTTCATACCGTTTATTTTGATAGGCCAAGTGACTAGAATTATCGTTATGAACCACAGAAATAGCGAAACACTTCTTCAGCCTCTGGAACTCCCATGTGGAGCACTATTGAAGAACCGCCTTGTCAAATCGGCTATGTCCGATTCGCTGGGGGATGGGCGCGGTAACCCCACTAATGCGCAGATTCGCCTTTATGAACGCTGGGCTGATGGCGGTGTTGCAGCAATGATCGTCGGAGAAGTTCAAGGCTCTCCTGACTTTGCTGAGAAACCTGGCAATCTGGTTCTGCGCTCGGATTCCGAACACACACTGTTCAAGGAGCTCGCCCGCAAGGGCACCAGCAATGATGCTCATCTCTGGCTGCAGCTCGGGCATGCGGGCGCCATGGCGCATCCTCCGATCAGCACCCCAAAAGGACCAAGCGCAATCGACATACCAGGGCTTAGTTGCGCAGCCCTGACACTAGAGGATGTGCGTAGTCTGCCTACAGAGTTCGCACGGACAGCTCGTATGGCGCAAAGCCTCGGCTTTGGCGGAGTCCAGATTCACGGAGCTCATGGGTTCTTGCTCAGCCAGTTTCTCTCACCGCTGTTCAACAAGCGCGAAGATGAATATGGTGGTTCTATCGAGTCACGGATGCGACTTTTGATAGAAGTGGTTGACGAAGTACGGAACGCTGTTGATGCGCACTTTGCGGTCGCAGTGAAGTTGAATGCAACGGATCAGCTAGAAGGAGGCTTGGAGGAGATGGAAGCACTCACGGTGGTCTCTGCGTTGGACAAGACCGGTGTAGATCTCATTGATATTAGCGGTGGCACATACTTCCCAGGGGCGAAATCCGCGTCTGATAGCGCAGCATCGGGACCTTATTTTCTTGATTTCGCGAAGCGCGCTCGAGAACATACTGGCAAGCCGCTAATGGTGACCGGTGGGTTCAAAACGATGGATCAAGCGGTGAATGCTATTTCCAGTGGTGGTGCGGATTTGATTGGGCTTGCTCGTGCTTTAGTGCTTGATCCCGACCTTCCAAACCATTGGCTGGTCAACCAGTCTGGCAATCTTGCGTTTCCGAAGTTCGCTTCACCACCAGACGGTGGTGTTACGGCCTGGTATACGATGAGGCTGACACAACTTGGTCTGGATTGCGAAGCAGATGATCTTCCTGACTTGGATACAACTGTCAAGATTTATAACGACCGTGACAAGGCACGTGTAGTTGACTGGAACAGTCGTTTTCAAAATTGATTTGACGAACGTTCTGCGACTGTGTACTTGCCTGCTAGGGTGAAGGTCGGCTGCGGGTCGATCGCGTCGATTCCAACCGTCGAGCGCTCACCGACCGCAATGTGATTATACACCGGCCTGAGGTAGCCACAGAATTGCAGCCCCAAATTACAACGCAACCGGCCACTCGATTTTCATCCCCTGGTTCTCAGTTGTCGCTTTGACCGGGACTGATGGATGAGTCCCATTCCAGCATGTTGTATTTTTCTAGAATTCGTTTGAGCTCCGCGACAGGAATTGCTTTCAGCTTACCGCGCGAACTCGCTACTGTAGTCGCCTTAAAAATCGCATTGTAAATCGCTTCCTCGGTCGCTTCTGCCGCCGCTGCAAATAGCGGCGACATGGAAGCATTGACGAGAGATGGCGTGGCAACCGGTGCGTCGCTTTCACGTGGGCGCCTTACCCCCGGGTCTGTAGAAAATGCGATGACGTAGTCGCCCGAGCCATTACTTGCGAATGAGCCTGTACGTGCCAGACCCATCATCGCACGCATCGCGAGGCGATCAAGGCTGCGAGCATTCAGCGGTGCGCTCGTTGCGACAACTATCATGATAGAGCCAT
>JBPCXM010000088.1:0-10040 GCA_051008535.1 Pseudomonadales bacterium
ATTCATGGTACGGCTTTGGGCGGCGGCTTTGAAACGGCATTGGCTTGCCCCTATCGCTGCGCGCTAGCAAACGCCAAGGTGGGTCTGCCCGAAGTCAAACTGGGCTCGCTGCCCGGCGCCGGTGGCACGCAACGCACACCGCGGCTGGCCGGTGTCGCCGCTGCGCTGGATATGATAACAAGCGGTAACCCGATTGTCGCCGGTAAAGCACACGAGCTTGGTCTATTGGACAAAATCGTCGACGGTGGCGATTTGCACCAAGCCGCCATTGACTATGCGCAACAACTGGTCGGCGCCTCGCTTAAAAGAGTGCGTGACCTAAACATTGACGCAGCCAGTTACCCCGCCGAATTGTTCGACCAATACCGCACTAAGCTGGCCAAAAAAGCGCGCGGCCAGTTGGCGCCACAACGTATTGTCGACTGCGTAGAAACAGCCGCGACATTGTCGTTCGATGCTGGCTTGCAAAAAGAACGCGAGCTATTTATCGAATGCCTGCATTCTGAGCAGTCGGCCGCCATGCGCCATATGTTCTTCGCCGAACGGCTAGCGGCAAAAGTCGATGGCCTCACCAAAGACACGCCGGTGCGCTCTATTAAATCGGTGGGCATTATCGGTGGCGGCACTATGGGCGGTGGCATTGCGATGAATTTCGCCAACGCCGGAATTCCAGTGACACTACTGGAAATCACCAATGACGCATTGGCACGTGGCCAGGAGATTATTGCGAAAAATTACGCGACCACGGTGAGCAAAGGCAAATTGACTGCCGACAATGCGGAACAAAAGAAAAGCCTGATTAGCGGTTCAACCGACTATGCCGATCTGGCGCAGGTCGACCTGGTCATTGAAGCCGTATTTGAAAACCTACCGATCAAACAAGAAGTGTTCGCCAAACTCGACGCAGTATGTAAACCCGGCGCAATTCTTGCCACCAATACCTCCTACCAAGACGTCGATGCGATCGCGGCCGCCACCCAACGGCCCGAAGATGTGATTGGTCTACATTTTTTCAGCCCGGCCAACGTCATGAAATTGCTTGAAGTCGTACGTGGCGAAAAAACTGCCGACGATGTGATTGCTACCGCGATGGCGGTGGCTAAAACGATCCAAAAGGTGCCAGTGTTGGCCAGGGTTTGCTACGGCTTTATCGGCAATCGCATGTTGCGCCACTATGGCCGCGAAGCGCAGTTGTGTCTGATCGAGGGCGCGACACCAGAACAAATCGACGGTGCAATGGAAGCCTGGGGCATGGCCATGGGACCGCTGGCGGTTAGCGATCTGGCCGGCCTTGATGTTGGCTACAAGGCGCGCGAAGGTCTGACACTAGAGCAAAAGGGCGATCCGAAAACGTACCGCGTTGCCGATGTCTTGGTCGAAAATGGCCGGCTCGGGCAAAAATCCGGCGCCGGCTTCTACCAATACGACCCGCAAACTCGCGCCCGCATCTCCGACCCCGAGGTGTTGACCGTGGTGCGAACGGAAGCAGAAGCGTTGGGAGTTAGTCAACGTAAGTTTAGCGAAGTGGAAATTGTTGATCGCCTTAGCCTGGCTCTGATCAACGAAGGCGCGAGGATATTGGAGGAAGGAATCGCGCAGCGAGCCAGCGATATCGATATTGTCTATGTGTTCGGCTATGGATTTCCAATGGTGCGCGGTGGGCCAATGTTTTATGCCGATGAAGCCGGCCTAAAGAAAATTTACGCCAAAATTTGTGAGTTCCGCGACAAACTGGATGCGGACAACTGGCAGCCAGCGCCACTGCTTGTAAAACTCGCGGAAGAGGATAAAACATTTGCGCACTGGGCGAGCGAGTAAAGTCTACAAACCACCAAAGCGTTGGTAGTAACTTCCTGTCGCCTTCGGCAAACGACCATCGGCGGTTTCCATGACCTCGCGCCAGTAGACTTCCGCTTGCTGATGGGTAGCTCGATAGAGATTAGCCGTTAGATTACAGGCAGCACGGACAACCCAATCAGCGGGCAGAACTTCATCGGGTAAGTCGGTGTCTTTCAACAAAATTTTTCGATACTCGTGTATTAACAACGTTCGAATCTGAAACGCATCTTCAGACGCCAATTGCTTTACACCAGAAACGGCTTTTAACAGCGGGCGAAAACGCTGCAGAAAAGCTTCATAACGTTCACTTAGCTCATCGAGCCGCCAACAATCGCTGGCCATCGTTTGCAAAACGAAACGCGATGCCAATTCTTCAGTATGTGCATTCATCACAACCACTTTGTCGGCCACGTTCAGCTCCTGTAACGTTTCGTCAAGCGACTGCCAGTCTGCGCCAGGAAATTGAAGCCCGGCTGGCCATCGATGCGGTCGATATTTTTGGCCTGTCTGAAGTGATGGGCCCCGGCGTTGCGCAGCAATGCATCGAAACAAAATACGTCCCAACCATTTGGGAAGACCACTTCTACCCGGAGATTATCAACCCCGAAACTGGAGCAGTGGTCGCCGACGGCGAGAAAGGCGCATTGGTGTTCACCAGCCTGAGCAAGCAGGCCATGCCGGTGATTCGCTACCGCACCCGCGACCTGGACCGCTTGCTGTCCAGAACGGCGCGCACGATGCGGCGCTTGGACAAGATCACCGGCCGCAGCGATGATATGTTAATCATCCGTGGCGTTAACGTCTTTCCTACCCAGATTGAAGAACAACTGCTTACGCTGGACAAGTTAGCGCCGCACTATCAGATTGAAATGCGACGCGAAGGCAACCTCGACGAGGTTTCCCTTAACGTTGAACTGACTAGTACCGATCACGTTCATGCAAAGGCAGACATTCGTAATGAGCTTAGTCATAAGATAAAGACGTTTATTGGTATCTCTGTAAAACTGCAGGTACACGAATCTGGAAAAGTCGCACGCTCAGAGGGTAAGGCGCAGCGAGTTATCGATCACAGGAGGAGCTGAATTTTAAGCAACCAGCGATTCATAGTGCCAAGATTAAATCTACGGCTGACGGTAATCTCAACCACACATCCTTCGCCGCTAGATAAAAGCCTTACACTCTTCCCTAACTCCCCTTCCAATCTATCGCATGGTGCGATGGTGGCTTTTTCGATTTACAACACTAAAAAAAATTATTATGATTCGAACCTTCAGGTCAGTGGAATTCTAAAAAACTGATTTATTGCTGTTGTTAACAACTAAAACCAGCGGCAGCAAAAAAAAGCTTACGCAAAATAGGGGGAATTATGCGTATCAAAAGCAATCACAGCTCGAGCCGGCAACGCCTAAGTTTCTTTCCAGCAACCATTATCGTTTCAGGGCTACATCTGCTTGGTGTGCCAATCGGCTTGAGTGCTTCTGCTGCAGATGCCGTTGAGACATTTGAAAAAAGAGTGGCGAAAAAAGAACACGATGCCGAAGAGTCAAGCGCTACTGGTAGGGTACATCGAAAAAGCACTGACCTTGAGCTGACCGATGATAACGGCGCACAGATTGTTGGCATTCGTTTCGAAAAGGTCAAAGTGCCGCGGGGCTCGTTTATCCAGAACGCCTACATCCAGTTTGCCGTTGATGAGCCGGGCTCCATCGCTACCTCGCTGAGCATCTATGGTGAATATTCGAAAGATGCGAAGAAGTATTCCGAAGACCGTTTTGACATTTCGTCTAGAACAAAAACCAGTGCCGTGGCTTCCTGGACGCCACCCACCTGGCCAACGGTGGGTGCGCAGGGAGCCGATCAGCGCACACCAAATCTTGCGTCGCTCGTTCAAGAAGTCATAGATCATCCAGAATGGAAGAAAGACAAGCCGATTGCCTTTATTATTGAAGGAGCCGGCAGGCGCACGGCCGAGTCGCGTGATGGTTCAAAAAACAACGCGCCGTTACTGCATATTGAGTACGGCGACGAGCCCGTCGATCCGCCCCTCGCGAGCTGGACGCCACTGGATATTCGCTTCAATGGCCTCGCTATCGGCGAAGACACTGCGAACAAACGCTTGTTGGTGCCGTTGCCTGCGGGTTACGAGACTTTCCAAAACTTCACGGCTACGATCGATTACCAGCCCTTGGCTGATGGCTATGCTCTGGCATTCAATAATGATGCACCGATTACCAGCGGCAGTTCGTATAATTTTGGTGCGGTCGAGTATGGTTCGCAAGTTGAGGTTCAACTCTATCGCAATGACCAGTTTGTTGATGACTATACACTGGTATTCACCAATCTGCCTGTAATCGAACTCGAAGCGGCGACCATAGTGGATGAGCCAAAAAGCCCCGGGTCGTTCACACTCAATGCGGGAACAGCAGAGCTTAGTGTCGGCAAAACAGCCATGGGAATCGAGTTTCGCGGCGCGACCTCACAAGCCTTTCCGAAAAAATCATTCGGCCTTGAACTTGTTGAAGATGACGACCCCACCGATGAGAAAAATATCCCATTATTGGGTTTCCGTAACGACGGCGATTGGATTTTGGATGCTGCTTATCGGGATACCAGCTTCGTTCGCAACATCGTTGGCCACGATATATACAATAGCATGCGCCCCTTTGCTTTTGTCGATGGTAATGGAGATTCGATGGGACAAGCGGCGATTCGAGGCACGCAGGTTGAAGTCATCCTCAATGAGCGTTATCACGGCGTTTATATACTGTCGGAGCGAGTAGACCGCAAACTTCTCGACGTGCAAAAAATTGACGTGCCGGAAGATGCCCAGGGTAACGAGCTATGGGACCAGGTGGATTTTTCAGATCCTGAGAATGGTAGTGTTATCTATAAGGCAGACGCTAACGGCGCTACTTTATTCAATCTCGATACAGTTCGTATAGATTTCGAGCAAGAGTATCCTGATGCTGACGATATCGTGTACTACGCGCCACTGGAGGAACTCATCCAGTACCTTAATTCGGCGAGCGATGCGGAGTTTATCGCCACGGTCGGCAACCTCGTAGATATCGACAGCGTAGTAGACTTTTGGTTGCTGACTAACGTTACGTCAGATAGCGACACCTTGAAGAAAAACTACTTCCTCGCTCGCAGCGGCGCCGGTAAATGGTTTTTCGTACCCTGGGACAAAGACGCGTCATTCGATATGTGGTGGACCGGCCGCCGGGTCGGTACATTCAACCGCTGGGAACCGCAAAAAAACAATCTAATCCGCCGATTGATTGAGCTGCCGGCATCAGGGTTCAACACTCGAGTGAAAGCTCGCTACAATGAACTACGTGGCAGCATTTTCTCTGAAACCGCGCTGGCTGCTCGATTCGCCAACTACAATGCTGGTGTGGTACCCGTGGCCGGAAATTCAATTAACGCTCGCTCGCGCAATTTCGTACGCTGGCCGGAGTCAGGCGGTGAAGGAGTGAATGATCCTGAGTTGGGTACGGTCGACTACATTAGCAACTGGATTATTGGTCGCATGGGTTTTCTCGATGTGCGAATTGCCGCACAGCCAGAATAGACTAACTTCTTGAGATAAGTGTGCATATAGCGTCTGGACTCGATACTGGCCAGACTCTTTTTTTCGTCGGTTGAAATCTACTTACGAAAGATAGTCAGCTGCGTTTATGCCCGCAACTTCTCGTTAGCAGGATCGTAAACGGCATCCATTTCCACGTGGGCCTGGCGTAGCCCAGCCGAAGTCAGTACTTGCAGCTTGGCACTCTGCACCACCAACTCCGGCTTGATATAAGCAAACGCCAGGCTACAGCCGACACGATGACCGTATGCACCGCCGGTAGTCAGGCCAACCAACTCGTCGTCCTGATAAACCGCTTCATTACCGTAACATTCACAGGCAATATCATCATCAAAGGCCAAATAGGCCAGTTGTACTGTAGCCCCTTCGGCGTTACGTTGTTTGATATTGTCGGCACCGACAAAATTGCGGCTGGTGTCAATGAACCTTCCCATGCCTGCTTCAACGCCGCTGATCTCTTCCGTATATTCATGACCCCAGGCGCGATACATTTTTTCCATGCGCATGGAATTAAACGCATATCCGCCAAAGTCGCGCAAACCATAGTCTTTGCCAACGCGCTCTAGCGATTCATAAATCGATAATAACTGGTACGACGGCATGTGCAATTCATAGCCCAGCTCACCGGCATAAGAGACTCGCAGCACCCGCACCTGTGCGCTATCGAGCTTAACGGTTTTGGCGCTTAGCCAGCGGAACGCAGCATTCGACAAATCTTCGTCGGTCAGTTGTTGCAGAATCTCGCGGGATTTTGGACCGGTCAATAGCACCCCTCCCGTATCATCAGTTACGTTCTTTAATTGCACATCAAAACCATCGGCGTGCATTTGCATCCACTGCAGATCGCGATGTTCCGACGCTATGGGACCCACCAGGAAATACAATTCTTCATTGATGCGCGTGATTGACTGTTCAGTCATGATGCCGCCATTCGGCGCATGAAACAGCGTTAGTCCGAGTCTGCCATCTTTAGCGGGCAGTTTGTTGCACGACAAATTGTCTAGGAACGTTGTCGCGTCTCTACCGCTAACCTCGAACTTGCCAGCGCCGGAGATGTCGACGATGCCCGCCGCATCGCGCACTGCAAAACATTCCTCGGCTACGACGGCATGAACGTTACTTCGCGTCCAGGTCGGGGTTTCCTTGCGCACGTCGTCGGTTCTAAACCACAAGGGCTTTTCGTACCCTTGCACTACACCGTGCACGGCGCCCTTGTCGGCCAGTAAAGCATACAACGGACTGCTGCGTTTCAGGCGACCATGAGGTCGGTGTTCGCTAGCGCCCATCGCGGTATACATTACTTCGTATGATTCGATGCCTTTGATCGTGCAGTAGTTCTTGTCGACCCATGGGCCGAAGCGGCGGCTGTCCAGGGGAGCCAGGTTCAATTCAGTTTGCCCATACACCATCCATTGCGCCATATACTTACCGATACCTCCTTGTGCAATACCAATGCTTGCGCCACACAGGTTCCAGAAATTTCGCAAGCCTGCTTGCGGCCCGGCGAGTATATTGTCATCGGGTGTATGCGTGATTGGGCCATTGACTATCGTGCGCACACCCACTTCACTAAATATCGGCGTCAGTTCCATGCACTTATCGAGGAATGGCATCAGGCGTTCGACATCGGCCTGGAACAACTCTCGGTCAAACCCCCAATCCATGCCTTCTAACGCCCAGGGTTTGGCGCCATAGGTTTCGTATGGCCCTACCAGCAAGCCCTTACCTTCTTGCCGTATATAGCTGTTGCTGTAAGAGTCACGGCAAACTGGTAATTCAAAATCCAGCTTTTCTATCTCTGGATGGCTGTCTGTGACCAGGTACTGATGTTCGAGGTTGACCAGCGGTACCGTAACTCCGACCATAGCGCCCACTTCAGGTGCAAAACAACCAGCGGCATTGACAACGTGTTCGGCAACGACAGTTCCCTTCTCAGTGACTACCTCCCATTCGCCGCTGGCGAGCGCGCTGATCTCAACAACTCGATTGAAGCGGCTGATGGTCGCACCGTTGGCTCGCGCTAACTGCGATAGAGGCATCACAACAGAAGTAGGGTCGACATGCCCGTCGTTCGGTGTACTGACAATAATTCGTGCGTTGTCAAAATTCATGAACGGATTAAGTTCACGTGCCCGTTCCTTGCTAATGATGTCAAATTCGCAAGGCACGTTTTTGGCTCGGCTAGCCAGATTACGAAACCACTCTTCTTCCAGTTGCGTAAAGCCAATTCGCAAACTGCCGGTTTTATGAAACACCGAGGGATCACCGGTCTCGGCCGGGAGAATCTCGTCGTAAAGCTGCATCGTGTAATTGTGTATTTTGCCGACCGTCATATTGCCGTTGAAACTGGGGCATAAGCCTGCTGCGTGCCAGGTTGAGCCGCTGGTCAGCTCACCTTTTTCAATCAATAGCAGATCAGTCCAGCCTTCTTTCGTCAGGTGATACAACAGACTGACACCAAGTGAGCCACCACCGATGATCACGACGCGCGCGCTGTTCTTCATATTTTAACTCCGGATTAGCACTGGCAAACCAATTCGGCCCGCCAAATAATTCGAGGGGCTACTTTTTGTAGTCTACGAAAATGGGAGAAGACCAGGCGCGTTGCTCGGTGGCTACCAGGCAGTCTTCCGCCGGGTCGAGGCTATTGCAGATTTTGGCTCTTTTGCAACTACCCTGCGCATCGTATTTGCAGCGGACGTTACCAGCATTGACGGCCTGACTTTCAGCTTCAATGGCGCGAGCGTAGTACACGGTGTCGCGCGCCGCCGTGCCAAATTCTTCGTCCTGAAAAATGGCTTTACAGCCTTCGACGTTATTCTTGCACTCAAAAACCCGCCAAGGGTCTTCGACCAATTGCTCAATGCCCTCACCGTCTTTAATCTGCGGTCGAATACGAACCACTTCTATGCGGGCGATCGGCCGACGCACATCCGACGGGTTATAACATTCGTTGCGGCACAGGTAATGCAAGCGCTCCGGCGTCAGACTGTCGCGCGAGTAATCAGGGCAGCCGGGGTTTTGGTCGAATGAACCCAGGGCCTTGACTTGGAAAGTCGGTGCTTCGCGCATCGTTACGTTCGAGCCCATCGGCGCCACCGGCTTGTCTTCGCCCGCATTAACCAAATCAAACCACAGCAAAATACGCGGGCCGCTGGTACCATACACTTCCTTGCGGTGCATGGCGTCCCAGATTGCATTGCGATCGCGGCTGGCGCTATGCGCGGCAATGAGACCACCAGTGACGAAAAACGAGCCTTGCCGTTCGGTTTCTCTTTGCCCAAAAAATTGCACGCGAGGATTGTCTTGCGGTAGCCATGGAATCGACCTCGCTTCAGGCTCCTGCTTTACATTGCCGCCGAGTATGGCGTTGTTGGCGAAAGTACCAAGACGCGCTTCGGTCATTTCGGTGCGCGCGTATTCTTTGTAACCGGTGCCCGGGCGACTCGTGTGATTGTCGCTGGATGCCATCAAACCAAAACGGAAGCGTTGCGGTTCATCTTCATCAAAATTGCGTAAAGCCAGCATATATTGCGCTGAGCTCTTGGGCCGATAATGAAACGCCGGTTGAAAACAGTCTTTGCACTGACCGGCATCTAACCAGTCGTTGGGGTCGGTGGCCGGTACTGAACGAAATCCGGAATGGCCACCACGAAGGTAATTTTGCTGGGCTTCACTAACCCGCTCGGCACATTCCGCCGGACTGACACCCGCATTGGCGCAGCGCTCACCGATAATTTGCCCGGCGCGCTGGCATCCTTGAAGATAATCCGGCCGTGGCTCTGGACAGGTTTTATTGCCTTGCTCGTCGACCTCAAACTCTTGCCAACTGCGATATTCCTCCGAGTTGCCGTGACCCGAATACACTTCCAGCAAAAACTGCCGGGCCGGATCGTGGTACGCCTTGCTGAGCTGCTTATCCCAACTGGCACCCTCGGGCGTATAAAACCCCCAGGTCGTGCCATGCGGGATGACCATAGCCGCATGCCCCCAATCATCAAGCTTGGCGAACAACTCGCGCGGTGTGGGCGCGCTCTCCATGCAGTTGAGAGGTAAGCCACGCACGGGAACATTTAGCTCGCAGGCGGGCACATTGGCTGGCATCATCTCTTGCAAATACAAAATCTCGTCGAATGTATCCTGGCTAAAACCTTCTTCCAACGGTAGCAGCCCCAATTGCAAGGCTGTCGGCTCGGGTGCGTCGCTTAACATGCTGGTGCTAATCGGTCGCGCGGGAATCGCGTTTTCCGCCAAATCGCGTAACACGACGTTTTTGTGGCCCCAGTGATCTTCCGGCGTATTGCCAACGTTGGTCCACTCCCAACCAAGAAAAGCGACGCCGGCTGGATTTTTCTGCTCGGCGCTCACCGCTTTGCACTGGCGGATGGCGTCTTTGGTTTCCTGCCAGCGGCGCGGTGTGATTGCAAGTGCATGATCGTTGATCGACCAAAAATCCAGCGCCGAACAATAACGGGCGAAATCGCAGGCGTCCGATACCGGGTGCGCACCTTCGCCACCAGCCGCTGGCAGGCTTAGCATGAATGCGTCGGTAGAAAAGGTGCTGTGTACATGCAGGTCGCCGAACAGGATTTGCTTGGCAGTTTCAACC
>JBPCXM010000089.1:0-3682 GCA_051008535.1 Pseudomonadales bacterium
GGAAGTGACCGTGTTGGAACCGGGGCCTAATCTGGGTGCGGAGCTCAGCGTGGTGCGCCGTTGGCGGCTACTCGATAACCTCAAGCACGAAGGCGTCACAACCGTGCGCAACGCGGTGATTCGTGAAATTACCGCTACGGGTGTGAACTACGAGCAGGACGGCACAACACAAACCGCGCTGGCCGATCAGGTGATTATTGCCATGGGAGCGCAAGCCAATACCAGTCTGGCCGACGATCTTAATAGTCGAGGCGTAGCCACGAGCGTAGCCGGTGATTGTACGGAGGTCGGATTTATAGAAGGTGCTATATTAAGTGCGCGCAAAATTGCCGTGACGCTCTAACAGCGTCTGCCTATTTTATGTTCACTTATTACCCTAATACCTCCGGTTATACCGTGAACAGTTCTCATATTGTTAAATATTTCCTTATCGGGGAATCTCCACCCGGCTTGTGCAACTTTGCTGGTGTATTATGACGGCCGCTCGATTCTCTCGCCGCTAATGGCTAACGGGTCGGGTGAACGATTGACACACTAATTGAGGTACTGAAATGAAACGAATATTCGTAGCGCTGGCCTTGTTGCTGGCGGTTGGCTGTGATGATCAAAAGATTATTATTATTAAAGACGGACAATTTGGTCAGCTCGGCTTACTGGTCAATAGGGGAGCGATAGTGCACTACCTTGGCCTGGATGTTCTCGGGGCAGACCGGCTGCAGAGTTATACCAACATGGTTAACAATACCGACGGTGAAAAAGTCGTCGTTGATATTGGCCGCTCCGATGAGAACGCACAAAACTCCTTAGAACAGTTTAATACTGACTATGACAACTTCGTAAAAAGCTTACCCGTTACCGGCGTTTACGAAGGCAGGGAGATCATTTGCATCCAACGTAGCGTGACTTACGCACCCCCGGCATCCTGCGGCAGAATCGTTCAAGCCGTCGGCACCTCCGCCCCTGTGAGTGCTTTGTGGGATGAGTTGTTCCCGCCGGCGAGCTAGGATCCATTTGTTGAATCTTGCTTGCATTATTGGCGCCGAACACTGAGCTTGTTCAGGTCAACCTAAGGAGACAGGTCGTCACGGTGCCCCCACACGCTGCGTTATTGTTCGTTGCCAGGATTGCGTTGCTAACAGCAACGTTGTCACCACTGATGGCGATGAGCGAAGATGGCGTCGCGCAAGCGGACGCCGCAAGCGTGGTAGATGTTAAGAGCCTGATGAGTCAAGCGGCGCGTGGTGATGCACGCGCCAGCTTTTTGTTAGGTGCGGCGTATGCATCGGGTCAAACGGTTGCTCGCAACGACAAAGAAGCGGTCTACTGGTTTCGCAACGCAGCCAAGAAAGGGCTTGCGGAGGCGCAATATAACCTGGCCATCATGTACGCCACTGGCACGGCTGGAGTCAAATACAATCCTGCGACAGCTGCCGAGTGGTACCAACAAGCTGCTGACCAGGGGCTTGCCGAAGCGCAGTATAATTTGGGTACGATGTATGGACTGGGCCGGGGGGTGGCGCGCAACGATAAGCTCGCCGCCGACTGGTTGCGCAAGGCGGCCGACCAGGGCTTGATAGAGGCGGTATTCAATCTGGGCGTGCTATACGAGCATGGCCAGGGTGTAACGCGCGACAGTGAAAAAGCAACAGCCTGGTATACACAGGCTGCGAAAGCCGGCTACTCGCCAGCTGTGCAGCGTTTGCGTAAACTTCGGGGCAATGATGAGAAGAGCGATAGCGCGCAATTCGCAACGAGTACTGTTGCAAAAAGCACTCTCTCAAAGACCAAGAATGCACCACTGTTGTCCGGGCAACGGCAAGCCGAGGTTGTGCAAGCCCCGGCAGCGGCCAACCCTGTGACTGCTCGCACAAGTGATGAGCTGCGTTCAACCGAATGGTTCGCAAACCTGGATCCTGACCGCTACACTTTACAGATTCTCAGTCTTACTAAAGAAGTAAGCAGCCGCTTGTTTATCAAAAACAATCATCTGGAAGATGAAGCCGCTTACTTTGCAGTTCGCAAAAATGACCAGACGTGGTATGCGGTAACGTACGGGCTCTATGATTCCCTTGAGGCGGCCGAGTCTGCCAGCAAATCTTTGCCCGAAAGCATCAAGGAACTCAAGCCTTGGATACGTAGGACCGGACGAATCCAACAGTCGATGCTGCGTTAATTTCGCAACCGCCGGATTAACGTTTCGCTTGCGTTATACCTCGTTTTTCAATTTAACCAGAGTTTTCTTAAGCGGCTTGGCGCCAATAACAAGCAATGCGTTCTTACCTGGAATGTTGTTGGTGGCGACAGTATTTACGGCTTTCTTACCAGACTGTACCTGACGCGTCTCGAGAGCAGCTTGATCGGAGCGCGCAGTGATTTTACTCGCGTCGCGTGTGTCTTCCTCTTTCCGTGGAGTCATGCCCTCGTCACTAGTTATCGTGGTAGTAATGCTGGCAGAATTTGCAATGCTATCGCTAGATTTGGAAACGTCAATGGCAGTGTTTTTCGCTACCTGAACTTTGCCTTTAGGAGGAGCCGCTGCGGGCTTCTCGACCAGAGTTTCATTGTTAGGATTTGCCATGTCGCTTGCAGAATTGGACGGCAACGTTTGGTTAAGCGCCCAAATCCCGAGACATATACATGCAACCGCCAATGCCCCAACGCCGTACCATTTACTATCGTATTGTTTTGAATGTTTGCCAGGCCGTGCTTCTATCTGTGCCGCAACAGCCGCCGATTGCGAGCGATAAAGATCTACAACTTCGTTCGCGTCGAGTTCAACAAGAGTAGCGTATTCATGCAAGTGGCGTAAAAATTGTCTGTCGTTGGTTAGCTCGGCGTAACGGTCCGTCTCGATACCGCGAACGTGGCTTACCATAAGGTTTAAGGCGCTAGCGACGTCTCTTATTGACAGGTCTAATTGTTCACGCGCACCGCGTAAACGCTGGCCCGCGCTACTGTTGTCGTTGATGGCTTCTACCGCAGTCGCAGCGTCAATCGCGGTCATAACAATCCGCTGATATTTTATTGTTAATAGTCATATTGCACGAATAATAATCAGATTGCCATTAAGAGCTGGATAAAATTCATACGTTCTAATCGACATGGCAATTCCAGTTCCCTGTGGAGCGTCGCTATTCTATCTCCAAACGCCGATAAATTGTACCCGGAGTTCATAGCCTTACGAGAGTAGAAGAGGTTCATGCGGCGCCGTTTCTTGAATATTGACAATACTCCTAACAGGAGTATATTTTCAATGTTTGTCATCTGCTCGAATTGTGATGCAGGTGCGCGGGCATCGTAAACGATCAGAGAAACATAATCGTAGGGAGCCAGATAATGGACGCAAAGATCAATAGCGGTAGAATTTGTTACGCATTCGTTTGGGTAAGCTTGGTAGCATTACTGAGCGCGTGCAGCGATTCGGATTCGGATGATCCGATATTTACTGATGATGGTCCGCCTGCCGTTGAAGCCACAGCTTTCAAGGCCACAGTCTATCGTACCGAAGGCGGCATTCCGCATATCAAGGCGCAGGACTTTGGCAGCCTCGGTTTTGGCACCGGTTACGCCGCAGCCGAGGATAATTTCTGCATTCTGGCGCGCAATCTGTTGAAATACCGGGCGCAGTTATCCGAATTCATTGGCCCGGATGAAGGCAATCTCAACTCGGATCTCTTTTATA
>JBPCXM010000090.1:0-2715 GCA_051008535.1 Pseudomonadales bacterium
TGGTGGCGCGTGAGGGGTCACCCGCGCTAGACTGGCAGGTGCCTTGACAGATTAATCCCACGATAAGCAGGGACCTGAAACCGGGAAGAGTTTTTCCGGAAAACATAGAAGGAGTGCTAGGCAACCACAATAAGCTTGGCCTCTAAGGGCAATAGCTTTAGCGTAAATGTGTCATTGAGGAGGGTGAGATTTTCAGAGATGACCCCCTGGATATTACTCCACCGCGCTTGCGCTTCTCCAGCCAGATCGGAGTATTGCAGCTTTTCTTCAACTGAAGACTCGGCAAAATTCAAGGCGGTGATTTGCCAGGATTGGGGATTACCTTCAGATTTGGCAAGCTTGTTAATCAAAATCACAACCCCTGGCTGCGTAACTTCAGGGACAGCGACTAATTCACTTTGGGCAATTCCAAGGGAATTACGGAGGGCAAGCAGGGATTTCATAAGCGAAGCGAAGGAGTACGGGTCCTGCAATTGGTCTGGTAAACTGCCATACAGCGATCGCGCCTTGGGAACTCCCTGGATAGATTGATCCTCGCTTGGCGCAATTCCCAATAGGTCATAACCGCCTCGATTAATCCAGCGACAATCATTGTCGGCAACGAGGTCTTCAACCGATTCGATGGAAATTGGCAAAGCGCCAACCAGGTCCCAACCGGAAAGTACAAATACACCGGCTTGCAGGGCGTTGTAGGCTGCGGCCAGCAGATGGGTTCGCTTAATTTGCTCAATCTGTGCGGACGTAATTTGACTGAGATCTTGAATGCCGAGGGTAGCAGCAATCAAACCTGGTAGGGTGGAACAAACCCCCGGACTCATGGCAAACTCTTTGTTATAGGGAGCGCGATCGCCCGTGGTGGCTCGAATCACCGCTTCATGAATCTGCTGAAACAGTTGATCACCCTGTGCTTGCTTGCCTTCGTACTCAAATACCCGCTCGCCATTGACGTGCAAATGGGTCGTCTCCAGCATCAGCTCATCATGGTTTTGTAAGCCATGTACCATCCTCATCGGTTGTATCTCATGTTCCAGCATTTGCCGCAACATCAACCGCAGCGGCCCCCCCTCTCCCGTGACCAGAGCGTATAAATATCCGGGGCGGGTGGTAAAGTCATAATTGAATTCTGGTCCAGATGACAAAGATTCCCGAATATTGTCTAAATCAATATTGAGTTCCTGGAAGCTAAACCCACCAAACTTTCGGATCATCATGCCAAGAAGATCGGTCACTTGTGTCGATAGCGGGTGACCCGCTAACCAAGCTTTTTCTCCATTAGGGCGCGCTTCAATGCCTAAAAACATGGTGGCATCCAGGCGCACCCCCTTGGTTCCTAAAATTTGTAGGGAATGAAGCAGGTCCGCTGTCAGCATTCGATGCGCCGCAAAACTGGGGTCTGACCAATTGAGGGACGGTTGTCCTTGTTTGAAGATATGCAAATAGACCCAACGCCGCTCTTGGCCGTCTACCCCGCGAACGATATCAGTTGCACTCCAGCAACTTTCTTTAATACCAGGACGGGCAAACACCTCGGCGTCTAATGGGCCGATCAGCGCGTAGCCCTGTTGATTGAGGTTTTTAGCCACGGATTGGGAGAGGTTCACGCTGTCCTGACCGGACGGCACTGGAGGAAGAACAGGCCAGTCTTTTGAGTCAATTTCAACCATGGTATAGAGGCCCGGAAACCCAGGTACATTCTGTTCCGCTAGACGAAAGTCGGGGCCCTTTCCGGTATGACCGGGCACGAGATCGCCAATGATTCTGATGCCGTGTTGCTGCGCAGTGTTGACCAAGTCTTGATATAAGGCTTGGTCGCCATAATTGGGGTCGATCGCCAGTTCGATACGGTCAAAGTGGCCGTCAATGCTCGGGCCGTATTCGCTTCCAGTAATACTCCCCGCCCGTTTCATCGGGCCGGTGTGGATGGCTTCAATCCCAATTTCCGCAAGCGTTTGGCATAGTTGAGTTGCGCCAAGAACCTCCAGTACCTTAGCGCCCTGAGAACCCATCAGAGATTGAGGGTAAGCGGCAAACCAGACAGAATTCAGATCAAGGGCATCTTGCGCTCGCGATCGCCCATAGGCGTATTGCCATTGGCTTGACTGTCCGGCAAAGGATTTAATCAGGGGTTCGTATTGCAACAACATAGAATGGCTTTTTAACCATTCTGTTGGAGTTGATGCTTCCATTTGTTCTTCGCCACCGTTTCTCGAAGTTGAGTCCGGGCTGGTAGCTCGTTCCGTTCCAACTGGGGATGCAGCGGTCTGCGAATCATCCCTGCTGAACAGACCGGAGAAAGTTCGGTGGATAAACTCGGAAATCGTCATAGAATAGAGATCAATGCCCGCCGCCCGAGGACCACTGGACTTCTCGCGCACCATCCGGACGAGCGCTCGCCAATTCATCGGTCTTGCGTTTGAACAAATAGAGGGTGAAGAGGATGATCGAAATAGGGATAAGCGAACAATAAAAAGCCGTTGTTCCACCGAAGGCTTCGAACAATGTGCCGGTAATGATGGACCCGGTGGTGCCGCCAAGCGCCGAGAATACCACGATCAGACCGGCCATAGGAGCGTGTTGATGGGTCGGCAATGCCGACAGGATGACCGAGTTGATCGCCGGGTAGATCGGAGCGATGCACAACCCTATTAACGGAAACAGAAATGCTGCGGCAGGCGCGTCAAACCAACTGGTAATCGGCTGCCCACCCCCTTCGCC
>JBPCXM010000091.1:0-7899 GCA_051008535.1 Pseudomonadales bacterium
ACAGGCAACCAGCGGTGCGGGCTACAGCACTGCCGTTCGAGCCCGTATCCGGTAGCTTTGGCAGCCACTACACTCTGGGGCCGGATTACCAGGACGCACGCGATGACCTGTGGTTAAAACTGCAGCAGGAATTGAGTCATCTGGAGCCGGAAACGCAAACAGAAGTTGAAAAGAATTTGCTGGCTATCGGTGATGCGATCACCGAGATCAATAACGCACTGTCCCAGGAGCCTGGCAATGCGCTGCTGCAGAACCTGTTGCTAAGCTCCTACCGCAAGGAGCTTGCGCTGATGACCAGCGTGGATGGCATGGCAAGTACCGTCATGCGCAGGAATGATATCTGAGTTGGCGATAGGCGCCATGCACGTACCTACGAGGGTAAGAAGTACTATGAAAGCATTGACCCTGACAATCCTAAGTCTATGTGCTGCCACAGCGATGGCTCGTGAGCAAATCGACCGTACGCTCGAGGCAAATCCCAATGGCACGGTGTCAGTCTCCAATACCGCTGGTAAGGTGGAGGTACGAGGCTGGTCGCGCGAGGAGGTGCATCTCAGTGGTAAACTTAGCCGTGGTGTCGAGGAGTTAATATTCGAACGCGATGGAGAGGAAGTTGTCATCGTCGTCAAGACGTCGCGCAAGCGCCGTCGCGGCGCATCTGCGGACCTGGAGATTCGCGTCCCGGAAAACAGTTCGGTCAAAGTGTCGGCGGTCAGCGCCGACATTGAGGTCAGAGAGGTGATCGGCATGCAGCGGTTGCAGACCGTCAGCGGTGATGTTGTCAGTGAAGCTGCCGCCGCCGATGTTGAGATCAAAACGGTCAGCGGTGACATCGAGTTGCAGGGAAACGATAAAATGGGAGTGTTTGAGTTGACTTCCGTTAGTGGCGATGTCGAAATGCAAAACCTGGCCGGAGAAATTGCAGTGAATACTGTCAGTGGCGACTCGACCCTGGTTGATAGCGAATTTAGTCGGGCACGGCTGCAGTCCACCTCCGGCGACATTGAGTTCCATGCGCAATTGCTGGAATCCGGGCGCCTGAATATCGAGACTATCAGCGGTGACCTGGATGTAAATTTCAACGACATGATTTCAGCTAAGTTTGACATCGAGAGCTTTAACGGCGTGATCGACAACTGCTTCGGCCCAGAGCCCGTCAAAACCAGCAAATACACGCCAGGCACCTCACTGAAATTCAGCGCAGGTGATGGCAGCGGCCACGTTTACATCAAGAGCCTCAATGGCGATTTGGACATGTGTAAAGATTAGACAGTGCGACTATCGAAGGGGGCAGATCTGCCGAGACTGTCTCCTTTTAGTTTCTGTACAGCAAGTACGATATGTCACTCGCTACGTCCCTGTAGCTCGCGCTGCGGGCAGCTTATGGCTGTGCAAATCGGCTATCTTGCCGATTTGTCCCGAGAGGCACTACTGCATGGACGCAGGAGGGAGAGCACCAAAAGTAGGCGCTTTAGGCGATGCGGGAGCAGTTGCCGAGGACGCCGTTAGGGACGATTCTGCTCAAATCCACAACCGATGAATGCGGCACAGTCGTCTGTCAGAGAGTAAAATACTGTGATGCAGTTTTTTTCCGAACTTCAGCGTCGCCGCGTGATCCGCGGGGCCGGCCTATACGCGGTTGGGGCGTGGGTGACCACGGAAGTCTCGGCTACCGTTCTGCCGTTGCTGTACGTGCCGGAGAAATTTGTGACCGGTATCGTTATTACGCTGATCCTGTTGTTTCCTGTGGCCATGGTTCTGGTATGGATCTATGACTTGAGCCCCGCCGGCATCAGCCGAACACCGGATATGAAAGACGACGGTGGCGGACAGCCGCGACCCGGCATGTTGTTTCATGTTTTGCTGCTGGTGCTGGCAATGATGGTGTTTGGCTACGGCCTGTTCTGGGTCGGTTCGACGCGGGCCCTGCAATCGGTGCCAAGAAGCTCGGTTGCAGTGCTGCCATTCAAGAATCTTTCCAGCGATTCAGGTAAAGACTATTTCAGCGATGGCATATCAGAGGAGATACTAAATCTTCTCGCGCAGGTCGAGGGATTGAGCGTTGCAGCACGCACTTCGTCCTTCGCTTTGCGTGACAGTAGCGACGATATTCGAAAGATCGGCCGTAAACTCGGTGTTGAGGCCGTGCTCGAAGGCAGCGTTCGTTGGGCCGAGGAGACCGACAAGGTGCGAGTAACAGCGCAGCTTATTGATGCGGAAAGTGGTTACCATCTCTGGTCGGAAAATTTCGACCGCGAGTTGAAAGATATTATTTCGTTACAAAGTGAGATTGCAGGTGCAATTGTCGACGTCCTGCGGATCAAGCTTGGTACTGACCAGCGCACGTGGCAGGCTCCAACAAAGGACCAGGTCGCTTACGACGCCTACCTGCAAGGTCGCAAATTGCTAAACCAGCGCCGCGTTAGCAGCCTTAGACAAAGTATCGATTTCTTCCATCGTGCGTTGTCGCGAGATCCAGCGTTTGCGCAGGCGCACGCCGCGATCGCCGTGGCCTACTTAAGCCTGCCGAGTTTTTCCGACGAGCCAGTAGACAAACTGCGGGAGATGGCAAAAGAGTCGGCACAACAAGCCTTGGCGTTATCACCCGAATTGGCCGAAGCGCACGCGGTGCGCGCACGTTTGGCGCAATATGCGGGTCGGTGGAGTGATGCTCAGTTCGCCTTCTTCGCGGCGACATCAGTGGATACTCATGACGTTACAACGCGCGTCTGGTATGCGGAGTTCTTACTGGCGTCCGGAAAGCTTGCTGAAGCACGGACTCAGGCAAGCATCGCGCTTGCGCTGGAGTCTGACAATCCGCTAGCGCAGGCGATAACGGCTGAGGAAGCAATGACTAGCAACAACAATGAGACCTGTGTGAAGCATGCAACCAAGGCGCGTGATCTCGGCTTTGCTCGCAGCGTTTATATCATTGAGGGTATCTGCCTGGCACGCCTGGGCCGCATGCAGGAGGCGAGCAGGGCGCTGGCGGCTGCCATCGACCAGCGGCAGGACGCGAGCGGCCTGCGTGAGTTCGCAAAGTTACTTATGGTGTCGAAAAACCTGGCAGCGGCGGCTCGCACTGCATGGCAAACAATGGCATTTCAATCGCCCGATCCCCGCGCGCTGCTGGTAGCCATCGTTGCCGGCGATAATGATGCCGCGTTCGCGCGCTTGCAGCAGGAATTCGCAGACGGCGACCATAGCAGCATGTCTCTGCTATGGAGCCCCGAGGCTGCGGGTTTGCGCCAGGATGCACGATTCCGGAAGCTTATGAAGCAAAGCGGGGTCGTAGAGATATGGCGCAACGATCCGCCGGACTTGTGTGCAGCAGTTGACGGTAATTTACGTTGCCACTAGATGGTTCATTAAATTAGTACCCGTCCGACCAATTGATCTCAATTTGATTGGGGTTGTGAGTAATTTGTTCGGCTCGAATATTCATCCTAATCTGCTAACAAACACCTCGCATGAAATTCAATATGCTCCCCAATAAACGTCGCAATAAAGAAATAACTGTGGTCATAACCCTCTTGCAAACGGTAGGTCAAGGGGTAATCGTTTTTCTCGGCCGCCTCGACTAACAGTTCAGGCTTAAGCTGTTCCACCAGAAAGTCGTCAGCACTACCTTGGTCTATAAGTAACGGTAAGCGTTCCTCCACGCCAGCTATCAATAGCGAAGCATCGTATTTCTGCCATTGATTTTGCTCTTCACCCAAATACCCAGCCAGTGCTTTCTGACCCCACGGGCAACGCGTAGGCGAACAGATCGGCGCGAACGCCGAAGCCGACTTAAAGCGACCAGGATTTTTCATGGCGATCGTTAAAGCGCCATGGCCACCCATTGAATGGCCGGAAATGGCATTTTTGTCGGCCGCTATGGGTAACTCTTTAGTCGCTAGCGCGGGTAGTTCCTCGCTAATATAATCGTACATTTTATAGTGGCTGGCGTACGGCGCTTGCGTGGCGTTAAGATAAAATCCTGCCCCTAAACCAAAATCGTAAGCAGCTTCCGGATCATCGGGCACGCCATCTCCGCGCGGGCTGGTGTCCGGCGCGATAATGGCGATGCCGTGCTCGGCGGCGTAACGCTGCGCGCCGGCTTTGATGACAAAATTTTCGTCGCTGCAGGTCAGTCCTGACAGCCAGTACAATACCGGCACCGGCTGCTCGCTGGCCTGTGGCGGTAAGAATACCGAAAACGTCATGTCGCAGTGCAGGCTTTCGGCGTAGTGATTGTAGCGTCGTTGTTCGCCGCCAAAGCATTTATTTGCTCCGATTTGTTCCATTGTTTTCCCTCTATTGAGTGAGTCAGTTGTGGTTTTCAGTATTCGCTACTGTTTGTACGTACTGTGGATGCGTATATATAGCATGCCGGTCGTGGCGCACGAAAGCGACTAGGGCGATTCCCGCAGCATCAGCCAGCTCGATTGCGAGCCGGGTCGGCGCCGACACAGCAGCAAGCACGGTAACGCCGGCAACGCTGGTTTTTTGCACCATCTCGTAACTGATGCGGCTGGATATCATCATAAAACCATCACTAACGGGTAGCTCAAGGCGTGCTAGTGCACCGATGAGTTTGTCAAGTGCATTGTGACGACCCACGTCTTCGCGCAGCAATACAATTTCACCATGGCGATCGCACCAGGCGGCACCATGCATCGCACCGGTTAGCAACTGCATGGGTTGCCGGGTGGTAAATTGATGTTGCGCATTTTGAATGGCAGTATCTGCAATCGGTTCAATTGCGGCGACTTTTGCAGTGGGTCGAATCGCTTGTTGCAGCGACTCAGCGCCACACAAGCCGCAACCGGTTCTGCCGGTCAGGCTGCGGCGTCGTTGTTTGAGTTTCGCGAATTGCGCCGCCGTAATGGTAACGTTAACTTCAATTCCCTGCGCTTGGGGCTGGACTTGAATGTCGAATATTTCGTCGCTGCGCTGCACAACCTCTTCGCTCAGACTAAAACCCACGGCGAAGTCTTCAAGGTCTTCGGGCGTGGCCATCATTACCGCATGGGAGATATCGTTATACACCAGGGCGACCGCGCACTCCTCGGCGACTTGATCCTCCACTTGGTGTACAACACCGTGCTCCCAGCGTCGCACCGAAACCAGGGCAGTCTTAATTTTCTCCGTAGCTTCAGCTCCCGTTGTTTTCTTTTTCATAAGTGGGAATCATATTGATGCTCGGACGTTTTAACATGATCTAGAAACAACATCGAGCGAGACAAGTTAAAATCAAAATTATCATATAAATACGATCTCATCTATTGGGTAACAATCGCCAATAACGTACGCGACCTTACCTTACACCCTCAAAACTATCATTTATATAGTTCCAACGCTGCCTAATCGTTGTGCTAGCATATGCGCCGGTACAGCAGTCCTATTTACCCAATTGTTTTCGTTTTCCACTCATCGAACCCCGGAATATTGCCAGTGAAGTTGACAAGTGGCTGTAAGCGTTCGCCGATTTTTGTTATAACAGCTAAATAGTAAAACATATGATTATTCAGTTCAGGAGCTTATAGATGGGAGCAAGTAATCAGGGCGGGGCGGCTAGTGCAAAGCTGCAATCGTGGGTTGCGGAAAAAGTGGCGTTATGCAATCCGGCAGATGTGCATTGGTGTGATGGCTCGCCGGCGGAGTCTGACAGTTTAAGTCAGCAAATGGTCGATGCCGGTACTTTTATCAAGCTCAATCCTGACAAGCGTCCAGGCAGCTTTTTGTGCCGTTCCGATCCGCGCGATGTTGCCCGGGTGGAAGATCGCACTTTTATTTGCAGTGCGACCGAGGAAGCCGCCGGCCCTACCAATAATTGGGAAGACCCAGATCAGATGAAAGCGCGCCTGACCGGCTTGTATAGCGGCTGCATGCGTGGTCGAACAATGTACGTTATTCCATTCAGCATGGGCCCACTGGATTCTGATATTGCGCAAATCGGTGTGCAAATCACTGATTCGCCTTACGTTGTTGTCAATATGCGCATCATGGCACGCATCGGCAATGCTGTGCTGGAGGTACTGGGCGAGCGTGATTTTATTCGCTGCCTCCACTCTGTTGGCGCGCCGCTAGAAGATGGGCAGGCCGACGTCGCCTGGCCTTGCAATCCAGATAATCGTTACATCGTGCATTTTCCCGAGGAGCGTTCAGTCTGGTCTTTCGGCAGTGGATATGGCGGCAATGCGTTGCTGGGTAAAAAGTGCGTGGCGTTGCGCATTGCATCCGTGATGGCGCGCGACGAAGGCTGGTTGGCCGAACACATGCTGATCGTTGGCCTGGAATCGCCGGAAGGTGAAACCACTTATGTCGCTGCCGCATTTCCCAGCGCCTGCGGCAAGACCAACCTCGCAATGGTAATACCGCCGGAGGGCTACGAGGGTTGGAAAGTGACGACGGTGGGCGATGATATCGCCTGGATAAAACCCGACAAAGACGGTCGCCTGCACGCAATTAACCCGGAGGCTGGCTTTTTCGGTGTCGCTCCCGGCACATCGATGCAATCCAACCCTGCGGCAATGGCGACTATTGAACGCAATACCATCTTTACCAACGTTGCGCTGACCGACGACGGCGATATCTGGTGGGAAGGCATGACCGACGAGCCACCGGCGCACCTTATCGATTGGCAAGGCAACGACTGGACACCGGACAGCGGCACCAAGGCGGCGCACCCAAATGCGCGTTTCACCGCGCCCGCGTCGCAATGCCCCAGTATTTCGCCAGTATGGGAAGACCCCAAGGGCGTGCCGATCAGCGCTTTTATCTTCGGTGGTCGGCTAAGCAAAAATTTCCCGCTGGTGTATGAAGCGCGCGACTGGGCGCACGGCGTTTACCTGGCTTCTACCATGGGTTCCGAGGCCACTGCCGCCGCCGATAACCAGGCGGCCATTCGGTACGACCCGATGGCCATGCTGCCGTTCTGCGGCTATAACATGGGCGATTACTGGCAGCACTGGTTGGATATGGGCAGCAAAGTCGACCAGCCGCCGAAAATTTTCCGAGTCAACTGGTTCCGCAAAGATGGCGACGGCAAGTTTATGTGGCCGGGTTTTGGGCAGAATTTACGCGTATTGCAATGGATTGTCGAGCGAGTGCGCGGCCGAGTGCAGGCTGATGAGAACCCGCTCGGCTTCGGGCCGCGTCACGACGATATGAACTGGCATGGCATCGATTTCAGCATGGAACAATTCCGGGCCTTGATGCAGGTGGATGCGCAGCCCGTGAAAGACGAGACCGAGAGTCAAGCCACGCTGTATAACAAGTTCGGCGATCACTTGCCGGAAGAACTTGAGCGTCAACGGCAGCAATCACTGCAACGTTTGACCTAAACAGTTTAAGGCCAAAAGGATTACGTTGCGCAAACCGCGATAAAAATAGTACTTTCACGGGGGTAATATGAAAACGAAAGCAGCCGTGGCATTCGCCGCAGGAAAACCACTAGACATCGTTGAAGTTGATTTAGAAGGCCCGCGCAAGGGTGAAGTGTTGGTGGAAATCAAGGCCACCGGCGTCTGCCACACCGATGCCTTCACGTTGAGTGGCGACGACCCCGAGGGTGCCTTCCCGGCCATTTTAGGCCATGAAGGGGCCGGGATCGTGCAGGAAGTAGGAGAGGGGATTACCTCGGTTAAACCGGGCGATCATGTCATCCCTCTCTACACGCCGGAGTGCCGCGAGTGCGATTTCTGCCTGCACCCCAAGACCAACCTGTGCCAGGCGATTCGTGAAACCCAAGGCCAGGGCTTGATGCCCGACGGCAGCAGTCGCTGCAGCGTCTGAAGTAAGGTGGTAGATTCGCGTTAACCAAAACCGCTATAAAATAGCATTTTCACGGGGGTAACATGAAAACTCGAGCAGCCGTGGCATTCGCCGCAGGAAAACCACTGAACATAGTCG
>JBPCXM010000092.1:0-2724 GCA_051008535.1 Pseudomonadales bacterium
GTCGATATCATTCGTGACGGCGGCGTGATTGTGTATCCTACCGATTCCGCCTACGCGCTGGGTTGCCATATTGGCGACAAAAACGCGTTGCAGCGCATTCGGCGCATCCGCAAACTCGATGACAAGCATAATTTCACCTTAATGTGCCGCGATCTGTCGGAGTTAGCCAATTATGCTAAGGTGGGTAACTCTGTGTTTCGTACTTTAAAGCAGCTCACCCCTGGACCTTATACATTTGTGTTGCCAGCTACTCGCGAGGTGCCGCGGCGCCTCTCACATACCAAGCGTAAGACGATTGGTTTGCGCGTGCCAGATAATCGCATTGTGCAAGGCCTGTTGCATGAATTAAACGAACCGCTGATGAGCGTTAGTATGATTATGCCGGGAGAAGAGTATCCATTGACCGACCCCTATGAAATGCGCGAACGGCTGGAACATGAGGTCGATTTGGTGATTGACGGCGAATTTTGCGGCATGGAGCCGACCACGGTGGTCGAATTTGTCGATGAAATACCGACTGTTCTGCGCGTAGGCAAGGGCGATGCGGATGTTTTTTGAGTTATATTTATCTTCTGTGTGTGCAGGTTTTCATATCCAGCGTATCGCTTAGTCGTTATAATGGATCGCTAATGTCGTTATTGCTCGAGCGGAACCGTTTAGAGTGACAGAAGCGCAAATTATACCCATCAACAAAGCCACGCGGACCGACCAAACCACCGCTCAAGCCCCGACCCCCACAGATCCAGCTCCCATCGCAATTGTGCGTGGCGAAACGCTAACCGAAATTCCGCACGACTTATATATTCCGCCGGCCGCCCTGGCGATCATTCTGGAAACCTTCGAAGGCCCGCTGGATTTGCTGCTGTACCTGATCAAGCGCCAAAACCTCGATATTCTCGAGATTAACGTCGCCGAGATTACCGCGCAGTACATGCAATATGTAGAGCTTATGGATGCACTGCAGTTTGAATTGGCCGCCGAATATCTGGTCATGGCCGCCATGTTGGCGGAAATAAAATCACGCATGTTATTGCCGCGGGTCAAAGACGAAGATGGCGAAGAAGAAGACCCACGGGCGCAACTTATTCGGCGCTTACAGGAATACGAACGATTCAAGGAAGCCGCCGAAAATATCAATCAATTGCCGCGTGAAGGCCGTGATTTTCATGTCGCAGAGGCCGAAGCACCTGAATTTAAAACCGAACGGCCACACCCCGAAGTCGCTATGCAAGACATCATGTTGGCGCTTTCCGAAGTCATGCGCCGTGCGAAAATGTTCGAACATCTTCACGTGCAGCTCGAACCCTTGTCGACCCGCGAGAAAATGTCATACGTGCTGGAAAAAATCAGCGCAGAAAAGTTCGCGCCTTTCAACGCTCTGTTTACTGTGGAAGAAGGTCGCTTAGGCGTTATTGTCACATTTCTAGCGATCATGGAGTTACTCAAAGAAGCACTGATCGACATAGTCCAGACCGAGACTTTTGGACCCATCCACGTAAAAGCAAAAGTGTCGGAATAAACCAAAGAGGTATCGAGGACAAACAATGGATTCGCAACAAATCAAGCTTATTGTTGAAGGCGCATTGCTCGCTTCCGGCAGGGCTTTGTCGCTGCAAGAGTTGGGCAATCTGTTCGACGCTAACGGCCGGCCAAGTAACGCTCAGTTTCGCGAGGTGCTGGCGCAAATTAACGAAGACTGTGAAGACCGCGCCTTCGAGCTGCGCGAGGTAGGCAGCGGTTTTCGTTTTCAGGTGCGGCAGCAATTCGGCACCTGGGTGAGTCGCTTGTGGGAAGAAAAGCCGGCACGCTATTCGCGCGCACTACTCGAGACCTTGGCTTTAGTTGCTTACCGACAACCGGTTACACGCGCGGAAATTGAAGAGGTGCGTGGCGTTTCCGTAAGTACCAATATTATTAAAACCTTGTTGGAGCGCAGCTGGGTGAAAGTAGTAGGTCATCGCGATACACCGGGCAAGCCAGCCATGTACGCGACCACTCGCCAGTTTCTCGATTATTTCAATCTAAAAACGCTTGGCGAATTGCCTAGTCTTGCCGATATCAAGGAAATCACCAGCTTGAATCAGGAGCTGGAACTGGAAGCTGCAATTACGATAGGGCTTGGCAGTGGCGACGCTGGGGCAGATTTAAACGAAGCGGGCACCGACGCTGCCAACGAGCCTGAAAACGAAGCTGATACGGACACCAGTAACGAAGGCGCCAACGAAATACTTGCCGAAGTAGAAGTGAATTCAACGACCATCGATGCAGAGAGCGACGCAGATAGTGATGAGACAACGCATAGCCACGGTCTCGAATCGGCTAACACTGCAGCGTGCGTAACGGAAGTAGATTTACACGGCGTTGCTGACCACGACGCGGAAATTGACGACTCAGAAATCGAAGGGCTTGACGAAGACACCGCCGACTCCCAACTCCCTGCCTACTCGCAGTCGCATAGTTGAGCGCGCAACCGCGCGAGCAAACTCCAATGGACGAGAAACTGCAAAAGGTGCTGGCGCGTGCAGGCTTGGGCTCGCGCCGAGCGATGGAGCAGTGGATAAGCGACGGCCGGGTCAAGGTCAATGGTAGCCGCGCTAAGCTAGGCGATCGTGTTACCTTACGCGACAAAATCTCCGTCGACGACACACCGCTGGTGCAAGAGACTGGCTCGCGGCCGGCCAAAGTGCTGCTCTACAATAAGCCCGCCGGGGAAATTTGTACCCG
>JBPCXM010000093.1:0-6980 GCA_051008535.1 Pseudomonadales bacterium
AACACGGTACATTTTTGGACGATGAAGTGATAGCCATGTTGGCAAAGCAAGACACTTGGCTAATACCAACCATTTATATCGGCGATTACTACCACGAAAAAGGTACTTTGCGAGAGGACGAGCGCAATACGTACTACATTGAACATGAGCGTCCCACTTGGATTCGCTGGCTCAAAAAAGCACACAAAAAAGGCGTTAAAATCGGTGTCGGTCTGGACTTCGGTGGCAAAGACTATGCCCCTAACGTCTTTGCCAGGGAATTTGCGACTCTCATTGAAATCGGAATGAATCATATGGAGGCCATCCAAGCTGGTACGCGAGTAAACGCTGAGATGTTGGGCTGGGACGATAAGCTTGGCACTTTGCAAGCCGGTAAGCTGGCCGACATTATCGCCGTTGATGGCAACCCTCTTGAGGACATCAGCCAACTAGAATCTGTCAGTTTTGTGATGCTCGGTGGCAGAATTCTTCGCAGCCCTGACAAAGTGGAAGCACAACCGGGTTTGCTCTTGCAATAAAACACTAAAAGACAAGAGCCGAGGTTTGCAAGCTCATGAATAATAAAATACAGCGCTGGTTGGTAATGACAATTCTCTGTTTTTCCGGGGGAATCATCTTCATGCTGCCTTTTCTGCGGGAAGTATATTACATACCCATGCAAGAAACCTTCGGTTACAACAATTCGCAGATGGGTGTGCTTATTAGCGTTTTCGGCGCCGTATCCCTGCTCACCTATTTCCCTGGCGGCTGGATTGCCGACAGGTTTTCTGCGCGCAAATTGATCTCCAGTTCGCTTCTGGCAACTGGCCTGGCCGGCCTGTATTTTTCCACTTATCCCTCCTACGCCATAAACATCGCGATTCACGCATTTTGGGGCGGCTGTATTTCAATGGTATTTTGGGGGGCTCTCATAAAAGCCACCCGAGCATGGGCTCCCCCCGAGGAACAGGGCAAGGCCTTCGGCATTCTGGAAAGCGGACGAGGTATTTCCGAGGTCGTTAGCTCTACCATATTTCTGGCGATATTTGCCTGGCTGGGCAGCGAAACTAGTGCGCTGTCCCAAGTGATCGTTTTATTTTCCATGACCAATATGGTCCTGGCGTTACTGGCCTGGACCGTCCTCGCCGATCACGACGAGCAACGCACCAATGAAGCAGCGGCCAAAGTCGGTCTGCCAGAAGTGATACAGGTCTTAAAAATGCCAATGGTCTGGCTGATAGCCCTGGTGGTACTATCAGCCTATAGCGCTTACTGGGGTTCTTACTATTTTGCCCCCTATGCCACAGATGTTTATGCTTTAAGCATAGTAATGGGGGGCGCTGTGGGAGTAGGGAAGATGTGGTTGAAACCATTCGCGCCATTAGCAGCCGGTGTTATTGCGGATAAGTTTGGTGTCTCGAAAACCGTGTTTTCCACTTTTGTCATTATGACTATGGGTTTCCTGGTGTTTGGAATTCTACCGGGTGGTGAAGCGTATCTTGTCCTAATGTTGATCAATGCCACTATTGTTGCAGTCGCCATATTTGCAGTTCGAGGTATTTACTTTGCGTTACTCGAAGAAGGGGGAGTTGCCACAGCTGTCACCGGGACCGCTACAGGCGTTATTTCAGCGATAGGATTCACACCGGACGTTTTTATGCCGCTGCTCGGTGGTGCGTTATTGGATGCCTACCCAGGCGCCCAGGGCTACCGCTATTTCTACCTGGCTATCGCCGCACTGTGCGCTGCGGGCACTATTGCCGCCTATCTGATTATGCGTCAATCATCACTGCGTCAAAGAAAGCATGAGATAGCGCTATGACAGATTCAAAAACCAATACTCTGGAAAAAACACTGCCAAGTTCCTGGTATCTGCAGGACGATATTTTCGCTTTGGAGCGCGAACATATTTTTTTAGCCGAATGGGTTTGTGTTGGCAGAGAGGAAGATCTTCCCGCGCCAGGCGATCACAAAGTGCTGGATCTCTACGGCGAAAGTATTCTTCTGCTAAGAAATCGCATGGGTAGTCTCAGGGCGTTCTACAATGTGTGTCGACATCGCGGTGCACAGATTTGCGCGGCGACCGAACAAGAAGATTCGAATCATCGGCTACGGCTTAAGGGCGGAGTGGTGGCTGGGCGTACCATCATGTGTCCCTATCACGCGTGGACTTACAATCTTGATGGGCAATTACTTCGCGCCCCACATATGACCGCTGAAATGGGTTTCAAGGTCGACGAGGTGCAATTGCATCCGGTTTCCTGTGAAAGCTGGGGTGGGTTTGTTTTTTTGAACCTGACACCGGAGCATGCGCCGTCTTTCGCAGAGGGAATAGCGTGCAGCGATGAGGCTTTCCAGCGTTATCCTCTGGCGGCATTACGCGTCGGGCACTCGATACAATATGAGGTAAACGCCAACTGGAAAGTTCTTTGCGAGAACTATAACGAGTGCTATCACTGCGGCCCGGTGCACCCCGAGCTTTGTCAAATTGTACCGGCTTTCAAAGAGGTCGGTGGCGGTGAGCTTGATTGGCAGGGAGGAATTCCGCACCGGGAGGGCGCGGTGACTTTCACTGCCACAGGAACGACCACAAGACGCATGTTTCCGGGGCTCAACGCCGATGAGCAAGTACGTCACAAGGGCGATTTGATCTACCCCAACGTTTTTCTTAGCCTGGCCAGCGATCATGTGGTCGCCTTTTTGCTGCAGCCAAAGTCGCCTGGCCGTACCGTCATTGACTGCCTGTTTTTATTCGAGCCCCATGAAATGAAAAAACCGGATTTTGATCCCTCTGATGCGGTGGACTTTTGGCATCTGGTGAACCGGCAGGACTGGAGTATCTGTGAGCGAGTCCAACAAGGCATGCAGGCAAGAGTGCACGATTGCGGCATTTTCTCACCCATGGAAGACTGGAATTTGGATATCCGCCGCTATGTGATTGACCGTATCGGACCGTATGTAAACTCCTAATTTGTAATAAATAGCCGGCATTTGCAAAAGCCTTGAACCGAATTTCTGTTTTTGACCAAAGGATTCATTGCAGGAAATCGAAATAACTGCCTCGTGACATAAAACCCAAGGCTAGAAAACCGTTAATCTACGACAAACACTCGTCCGTTTAGGCAACCTTCTACGGCCTTACTGTATGCCAAACCCACCGCCTCGGTTGACACATGGACGTGACCGCGGAAGAAACCATCATATTTTTCACGGGAAACTTCCAGTACTTCGGGACTGACTGCATTGATGCGGATGCCACGAGGCATATCAACCGCGGCACCCACAACGAAACCATCGAGCGCCCCATTGGCAGCAGCGCACAAGCCAAATGTATGAAACCGTAAATTACAGAAAGGCCACTAAGCCATTTGGCACTCAATATTATCCTTTTGCGATTTACGTTTGTACATCAACGTATCCCCCTCCACCAGCAGTGCTTCAACTGTGTGGTGCTTTTCAGGATTAAATTCGACGATGCCAAAAGAGAAGGAAATATCGTACCCACGATTGGCTTCTCGATTGTATTTTTCTAACGCCAGCCGGGATTTCGCAATTATATCCCCTGCGAGCTTCTCTGATGTATTGGTGAGCAGCACGACGAATTCATCGCCTCCTAGACGCGCGAAGAGGTCCGAATTACGGAACGTGCCTTTCATTTGATTTGCAAAGGCGGTTAATGCTATATCTCCTTCAATGTGTCCAAACTTGTCATTGATCAGTTTGAATTCGTTTAGGTCAGCGAAAACCAATGACGTGGGAATTCTCTGCCGAGCACAGAGGTTTAGGCAGTGTTCCGCCAGCAACATAAAACCTCTCCTGTTTGTTATGTTGGTAAGTTCGTCCAGAGTCGCTAATTGTACTGCGGAGAGCTCGCGTTCTACCATCAACGTAAGGTCTTTTAATATTTCGAGATCTTCCTCACTAAGGCTTCTGGGTTCTCTATCGATAATGCACAGCGTGCCCAGCTGGCTACCATTCGGGAACTTTAGTGGGCATCCGGCATAAAAACGTATATTGGGTTCATCCAAAACCAATGGATTGTCCGCAAAGCGGTCGTCATTTGTTGCATCTGGAATGACGAATGCATCGTTACCGAGAATTGCATGCCCACAAAATGAAATATCCCGTGGTGTTTCACTAACACTGAGACCGTCGGCAGACTTGAACCACTGGCGGTTTTCATCAACAAGGCTGACGAGTGCAATAGGAACTCCGAACAAGCGCTTGGCCATTCGCGTCAGACGATCAAAGTGTTCCTCAGGTTGCGTGTCTAGAATGTTGAGCGACCATAGCGTTTGGAGTCTGGCCATCTCCTCTTGTGGACTGTCAGGACTTTTCACTGTCGCCTCCTTCCCTTGGTATCACGATGCAGCGCGCTTGGCATCCACCTAACTGGCTAATATAGATCCTAACGACGGCTTTAAGGAGTATGTAGTTACCGATGATGACAAGCTTACTTCAGGGAAGACCGCCGCTCAAGCGATTCGTTGAACGAGGCTGTGAACTGGTAGGCTCGGCCATCAGCGGTCATACGAAAAATGCAACTCACGGTCCAAACTCATTGAATTCGAATGCCGCCACTTGCCGAGGTGCTGTTGGTCACGATTCAATCGAAGGCCAACGATTTAATCCGTCGTATTTATTGAAAGCGGCCGTTCGTTGACTCGTCGCGAGCGATTGCTGGGTACCTGTGCTTTCTGCAGAGTAGATCAAAAGGGGAACAGAGATCCTACGTCGTGCGCGGCGACGTGCCAGCAAATATAAGGAGGTGCGTAGCAATGTAAAATGTTGTTGAATTTCTCCGCTTCGAGTGCTTATAGAGCGTAAACTATGCACCGCGCCGCAAGCGAGACGCCTGGAAGTCCGATTGGTAGTGCGAAAAGTGTTCCTTGATAGCAACGTCTGATTCAAAGTTGACTCTTAACCGGCATCGGATAAAGAGGACAGGATGATGGTGCGATTCCACACCGCATTGAAGAACAGAAGGATTATCGGCCGAGCGCACATTCTTGGTCCATCACACGCTGCGCCCGATTTTGGTCATTGCGATGCCGACGTGCATCGCTCTCTCGTACTCAAGCGATAAGCCCGAGGATTAATCCTGGGGCGGAGTGAACAGTGCAACTAGAAGATATCAAGGTGGTTTTGAACTCCATACCGTCGCAGGCCGCCGTGCTGGACGCCGCGGGCACCATTGTTCAAGTCAATGAGGCATGGTCGACGTTTGCGCGCGAGAATGGCGGATCCGACGCATTGGCGAGAGGCGTTGGGATAAGCTATCTTGAGATCTGCCAGTCAGCCGATGGGCGCTGGGCGGACGAAGCGCCGGTCGCGCATGACGGAATTCGTGCTGTCCTAAATGAGACGCGCGCTACCTTTGAGCTCGAGTATTCGTGCCATTCATCCACCGAAAAGCGCTGGTTCTTAATGACGGTGTTGCCTTTCAAAGGAACGCTCGGCTGGGCCGTGATCTCCCACGTTGATATCACGCAACGTAAGTTGGCGGAAATCCGGCGCGCAGGGTTTGCTCGCATTGTCGAGCGTTCACTCAACGAGATTTACATCTTTGATACTGACAACTTTCGCTTCATCGAAGTCAATGAAGGTGCGTGCCGCAATCTCGGGTATACCCTGGAGGAACTGCAATCGATGACGCCGGTTGATATCAAACCGGAACACACCGAGGAATCGTTCGCAGCGCTCGTGAGCCCACTGCTCAATGACAGAAAGGACAAAATAGTCTTTAAGACGGTGCATAGACGTAAGGACAGCAGTGATTATCCGGTGGAGGTACACCTGCAACTTATGATGTTTGACGACAGACAGATGTTTGCCGCCATCATTCTGGATATTACGGAACGTGAACGGCAACGACTCGTGGCGGCAGTGCGATCGCAGACGCTCGAAAAGATGGCACGCGGCGCTCCGCTGGACGAAATATTGACGACCTTGGTGCAGACCACTGAAAAGTTGGAGCCGACAGTGCTCGCGTCCGTTCTGCTGGTAGACTCCGAGGCACGCGTGCTCCGCTGTGGGGCTGGCCCCAGCCTCCCAGATTTCTACCTCTCAGCCATTGACGGTCTGGAGATTGCGGACAACGTCGGTGCCTGCGGCACCGCGGCGTTTCGCGGCGAGCGGGTCATTAGTGAAGACCTGCGCACGGACCCGCGCTGGGAGAATTATCGGGATCTCGTCGAGACCGCCGGTCTGCGTGCGTGCTGGTCCGAGCCCATACTATCTTCGAAACAAGAGGTACTTGGAACGTTTGCTTTTTACTACAGGAAACCCGGCAGACCGGGCTCAGAAACGTTGGTGTTCTCTCAAAACAGTGCGAACGTGGCGAGCATCGCAATCGAACGAGCGCGGGCGGAAGAGGCACTATGCCAGAGCGAGGAACGGTTCCGGGATTTAATAGAGGGA
This sequence comes from Pseudomonadales bacterium, assembly GCA_051008535.1. GTDB lineage: Bacteria > Pseudomonadota > Gammaproteobacteria > Pseudomonadales > JAUIET01 > JBBKXJ01. The sequence continues at coordinate 6,400 of JBPCXM010000093.1, forward strand.
TCTGTGCAAGGGATCGTCATCGAGCGTGACGGTAGAGCCCTTTTCGCAAATCAGTCATTTGCAGATATCTTTGGTTACGAAGATCCGGCTGAAATAGTCACCATCGAGTCGTTGAGCGCTCTATATCACCCCGATGAGCTCGGTCGTATGGCCCAGCACCGCAAGGCGCAGGCGCAATCAGGCGCTTTTCAAGCACCCGCTCAGTATGAATTTCGCGGTGAACGTAAAGATGGAAGCGCCGTCTGGATCGAAACACGAGAACGAGTCGTTATGTGGGGCGATGAGCCCGCCATGCAGTCAACCGTGATTGACGTTACCGAGCGCCACCGCGCCGAAGAGGCACTGTTCCACGAAAAAGAGCGCGTTCAGGTTACCCTGGAATCAATCGGCGACGCCGTCATCACGACCGACGCCCAGGGACGAGTCAACTACTGCAATGCCGTGGCCGAAGCGCTGACGGGTTGGCGTCGCGACGAGGCAGTCGGGCAGCCGCTGACTGACGTGTTTAACATTATCAATGAGGAGACCCGCGAGCCGGTGGCCAATCCCGTCGCCCGTTGTCTGACCGAAAACACCGTGGT
>JBPCXM010000094.1:0-8108 GCA_051008535.1 Pseudomonadales bacterium
AATGCGGGGCATGGCAAACATGCGTGAGTTCTTTATGAGCGGACAGGAACTCACCAATGAAAACATGAAAGAGGTATTGAAAAACCTCGTTTACGACCCGGCCCATATTACTGACGGCCTGGTCCAACAGCGTAAGCAAATTTTTGAAATTCAGAACAACCAGGTGATGGCCACCATGAAGGTACAAAACATGGAGCAGCAGCTTGGTGATATTCAATGCCCGGTACTCGGTTTCTGGGGCGTGAACGAAACATTCATGCCGCTATCGGGCATCATGAAACTGGCGCAGGGTTGCCAGGATATTCGCATGATTGTGCAGTCACAGTGCGGGCATTGGTTCATGTTGGAGCACGAAGCGGTGTTCAATCGCACGTGCTTGGATTTTCTGCAAAACGGTTAAGAGAACATAGCCATGATGGATAACTCAAAAATAAATGACCTGGGTGACGAGCTGTATACTGCGCTCAGAGCTCAGCAAACGCTGGCGCCGCTGACTGAGCGTGAGCCCGACATCAGTATTGACGATGCTTACCATATCTCGCTGCGTATGGTTAGCCGGCGCGTAGATGACGATGGCGAGAAAATTATTGGCAAGAAAATAGGCGTGACCAGCAGTGCGGTGCAGGAAATGCTTGGCGTTTTTCAACCGGATTTTGGTTTCCTTACCGACAGGATGGTGTATGCGAATAGTGCGTCCATTCCCATTCAGAACAATTTGATTCAGCCTCGAGCGGAAGCTGAAATCGCCTTTATCTTGAAACAAGACCTGGTCGGCCCGAATGTCACGGAGGCAGATGTATTGCAGGCAACTGACTGCATTTTGCCGTGTTTTGAAATTGTCGATTCGCGTATTCGCAATTGGGAGATAAAAATTCAGGACACCATCGCCGACAACGCCTCTTGCGGAGTATATGTTTTAGGTGATGCGCGAGTTGACCCGCGTGATTTCAACCTGCCTGAATTGCATATCAAGGTGCAGAAAAATGGCAAGTTTCTGAGCGAGGGTTTGGGCTCGGCGGTGCAGGGTAATCCTTTAACCGCTGTTGCCTGGCTTGCCAATACCCTTGGGAAATACGACATTCCGTTTAACGCGGGTGATGTGATTCTATCCGGTTCACTGGTGCCGCTGGAGCCGGTAGCGGCTGGAGATGAGCTAACGCTTGAGCTTGCTGGCGTCGGAAACGCCAGCGTTAAATTTTTATAGGGAGCGCGGTGCGCACCCTTGCGATTCAATCTAATAACTTACGCCTAAGCTTTCAACTGTCTCGATGGCGATATAGTTCTTGCCCAATGGCAGGTCTTTCGCTTCGGCGTAGGCGTTAACCGCGTGCAATGTGATCTTACCGAGTATACCGTCCACCCCGCCGCTGTTGTAGCCTTGCTCGTTGAGCTTTTGTTGAATATCCGCTACCACATCGTGCGACATGTTTTCCTCGCACAGCACTTCCTGCCAGGCCAGCGACTCTTCGCTGATTTTGGCGCGTTTCACCACGGTTTCATAAGTCGCCGGAATTTCAATTTTTTGTTCCTGCGGCGGTTTCACCAAGCTCCGTTGTTTCACCACCTCGGTTCTTTCGGGTATGGTAATTTCGCGCGTAGTGGCCGGCGCTACTTCCACAGTTTTTGTTACCGATTTATATTCGGCGGGAATAATGATCTCCTCGGTGCGCGCCGGTTCTGCCAGCACAGTCTTTTTCACTGTTTTGTAGCTAGCTGGCACTTCTACCAGGCAAACGACTTCACCAGTACTTTTGTCCAGTTTGGTCTGTAGCGCACCGTCTGCAGGGCTGGACGTGCGTTTCCAGATGGTGTGCGCGGGTTGATCTAGCACTTGCTCTTCTTCAGTACGATATACCGCGGGTATTTCAACGATTTTCTTGCTTTCCGGTTTTACCAATACCTGCTCAGTGATGGTTTCGTATTTTGCCGGTATCACCTCGAGCTTTGTTGTGGCTTCTTGTACTACGACGACTTCATCGACCCACTCGTATTCAGCTGGAATTATTTCAATGTTGTAACTGGCGTCTGTTTTGAGAACTTCCTCTTCGGTCGTTTCAAATTCGGCTGGCGTTAGCACCCGAGCGTAACAATGGCCGGGTTTTGCATTGGGCGGGAACAGATCGGATGATAATTGCGTACCGTCGTCAACGTCTGCGCCCGCTGAATTGAGGGCGGCGACTTCCTGCGTTTCGTCAGCAGTGTTTAATTCGTCCGCGTTTTGAATTTCAGTCGAAGAGGTTTCAATGTCCGCTTCTGCCACGTCGCTAATGGCATCTACCGTAGCAGTGCTGCTTGCTGTTTCAATGGGTGTTGAATTACTTGCGCAGCCAGCGCCGAGCGATACAGCCAAAGCAAGTGCAAACAATGGGCGATGACAAATGACTTTCATGGTAGTTCTCCTGTGTTGCGGTTTTTCTTATGTCACTTTTTTGACGGCATCGTATGGTTTCGTCAGCAAAGGTTTTAGCGGCGAGCATGATTTATTTTGTGCTCAAACGCAATGCTATAGTATGTTTCTCGATATCAAAAGCAATACATACCGACTAAAATTGTCGATCGCGTCGTAAAATTTAGTAAATTTCGCGTGAAAAGCAAACAAGACTGGCGGCTAGAATTTGATAGAATAAATCAGGTCAACCGAGCTCTGCAGACCACTGGCGAATACCAATGCGAGCCGTTTGGCAAAATCCCAGCGCATTTTAAATGCGTTGCCCTCCTCGAGCAAACCGACTCCATACTCAACATAAATGTTAGGGTGCAAGTAGCCACTTACTTGAAGGTCGGTATCGTCGCCGGTACCAATACTAAAATCCGTTATGCCCAATTGCTCCGCTGTACTAGTCACGGTGTTACTGCTACCTCGAATGCTGGAAGACAATAAAGCCTGAGCTACCAGTGTACTGGTGTCGACCTCTTCGGCCGCTGCACCGGGTTTCTTGCCGCTGACCAACATGTACAAAATAGTGTTATCGTCCATCGCCGGTTCGGAGAAAGGCGTAATCTGCGGCGCATTGGCGTCGCCTGTTACTTTTAACCCCACAATGGTGTCGTCTACCGTTCGGATGGCTTCGAGATTAATATCCGGTTGGGAGAGGGGCCCAGCGAATAATAGTTGTCCGCGCCGCACATCGAGCTTCTGACCGAACTTTCGGTAGCGCCCGTCGATTACATCGATACTGCCTGAAGCAGTCGCTGGATTCTGATTTTTTTGTTCAATGGCGAGTTGTCCAGCCAGATTTGTGGTCGCACCAAAGCCGCTGAACTTGAAATTCTCGCCAATGCTGACGTCGAGTTTAGTATTGACATCCCAGACGGAAGCGTTTTTAGCCGCAGCAGCTTGGTCCACAAAGACGACATCCGGCGATAGCACCACCGCGGAGGTGGGTACTTCACGCAGGGTAATCTTGCCTTTTGGGACATGAATAGAACCGCTCAGCATTAGCAAGTTTTTTTCTATATTAGCTTGCAGGTCGAGATCGGTATAGATGTCGATAACGGGTACGTTCTTAATATGCAGAGCGTTGCCTTTTAGGCTTAGTTGTCCCATCAGCTCTTCGTCGTAGGTCAGAGTTCCATCGATTTTTGCAGGATTATCGCCAACGTTTAATTGTCCTTCGACCAGCAATTTATTGCGCTCAAAGTTGCCTTCTATTGCAATATCGCTAATTTCGAATCTACTACTTCGGAGGCGTATCAAACCGTCTTGAAGAGAAACGACCCCTGACAGCTCAGGTTGCATCAATGTGCCGCCGGCACTAAGGTCGGCATTGAGTTGTGCCTCAAACTGTTCTGCAGCGGGTACGAAAGGTTGGAATAAACCCAATGGGAATTTACTTATCTTGGCGTTGGCATCGAGTCGTTTAAAATCAGTACCATTGAGTTGCATATTGACCTCCGCCTTGCCGGCACTGCCAGCGTCGAGCAGGAAGTCCACGTTGAGATGCTCGTCTTGCAGCAGGCTAGTCAGCGCCAATTTCTCATAGGGCAACTCCAGCATCTGTTCATCGTTCCATGTTTTTATGCGACCGGAGGAACCGGAGAAACGTGCGTTGATATTGAGCGGCTGCGATGGTCGGATTGTTAGCGCCGCCTCACCCTCAAGCATACCCGACCAACTAATGTCCTCCGGCAACAAACCCTGTAGTTGTTGCACGTTAAAGTTTGTCAGCGTAAGCGAAGCATCGAGGTTTTCACGTCGGTAATCTATTGCGCTGCTGCACAGCTTTGCGGCATCGGCCAATATGCAAAACGGCGCCAGTGCGACTTTAGCGGGTTTGCCAAGCCATTCGACCGTGGTCGGATTCTGCAAGGCCAGCTGACTAATTTTTTTGTGCTGCGCCGTAAAAGATTGCACCGCGCCGCGCCAGCCCAGCAGTTTATTGTCTTGTTCAAACACGCCACCGCCGGCGCTGGCTTGCAACGCAAGCTTTTCGAGGTTGGCAGCCAACTGCAGCGAGTGTTGCTGCAGTGTGCCAGTGAGGTCTACGCTAGCCTGCGTTACTTGTTCACCATTGTAGTCAAGGTTTTGCATTAGAGCCGTAAAAATGCTCGGTGCATTGGCAGCGGTAGCTACGCTCACATTTGCATTAGCGGCACTAAGTCTGAGCGATTGCATTTGCACTTCGTTCGCTCTTATGTCTGCATCGAAACTCTTGGTTCTGCCATTTTCGATGCGCGAACGAATTGTGCCGGCAAGTTGTCCTTGCATGTTCTTATCAATGACGGAGAAGTCATTGATCTCAAATTTACTGTTGATGCGGCTAGCCCGCAACGCCTGATAGAATTTATCGCTGTTGTTTGCGGCAAGCAAAAGTGCTGCGGGTAAATGCGCGCTAGCCTGTAAACGGTTGTCTTTGGAGTTCAACTTTAGCGTTTTAAAATCGATGGATTGCGGCCACTGTGCACTAATGTCTGCACTTAATGTATACGCTTGCTCTCGCAGCGTTGCCTGCAAGCGGGGAATATTTAAGGTGTAGTGTGCACTAGAGTTATTGCTGTCAATGTTAAAGTTGGCAGTTGCGTTACCATTGAAGTTGTCCACGGGGTAGTCAAGTAACGACTGCGTGGAAAAATTGCTCGCGTTTAGACTGAAGTTACCTTTGAGTTGGTCTTGCCACTTAATTTCGCCCTGCAGCGCGAGCCCGGCTTTGTCGTTGCCGAGCCGTACATCGTCGACCCGTAGCACTGTGCTAGTCCCTTTGGCGTTCACTTGTAATTGTTCCCGGTACGCCTGCGGCCCAGTTATACTTGCCTTTCCTGCAATTCTATAAGCTTGCAGGGAGCCTGCTACTTTCACGTCCAATTCGTGCAGGCCAACATCGATTTCTGCATTTAACCATTGCTGTGCATTAATGCTTTCAGCTTGCAGTTGCGCGCTGAAGGGAAGCTCGTTGGCAAGCGGCTGCAACTGACCGCTGACATGTACTACTGAAGGTTGCGTCAAATTCAAGTCAAAGCGCAAGTTTCTAACATTATTACTCAGTTCCGCATCGAGTGTAATGGGGCTACTAAACGCTTCCATATGCAGAGCGAGACGGTTGTTAAATGTCAATCCGTAGTCGGCATGCAATTTAATTTTTCCGGCGAGGCGATACTCTATGTGCGCGTTGCGTATAAGCGATTTACCAATGTTCACGGTGTGCCGTAGCCAATACACGTCTTCCGCTTGCCAACGCAAATTGTGCAGCAATCCGCTGCTGCTAAAACTGTTATAGTTGATAGCATGAATGGCCAGCTTCTCAATCGCGAGTGGCAACGGTGCTCTGATACTCGGCAGTTCAATCGTGGAATCGGGTTGATTCTGTGGCACGCCGGCTTTTGGTTCCAGGCTAAGTTTTGCAACGTTAACCAACTTGATACAAAGCAATACCGGCCGCTGGCAACGCCGGGACAGTACAATGTCCAGATCATCGACTGCCACATCAATGGTGTCGCTTGACCATCGCACACGGTCGAGATGCAGACCAGTGGCAAGAGGTCTTGTTGCGCCGGCTTCGACACTAAGCCCAGCCACCTGTTTGCTCGCGACATCAGTAATGGTATGAATTAAAACGGTGGAACCGGCTTGCGTGAATAACAAGAAACAAAGTATTGCAAGTAGCAGTAGCAGGAATACGCTGAGAATCGCGAGCGGCGACTTTATACGACGCCACAGCGTGCTCAAAGTTCTGGACCCAAGGTCATATGGAATCTCATGCGATTGTCATCGTCGCTGACGCTCGCCGCCAGGTCGAAACGCACCGAGCCGATAGGCGACAGCCAATGCAACCCGATGCCTGGGCCAATGTAGGTTTTGTCAGAACTGTTGCTAAACGCTTTACCACCGTCGACGAATAACACGGTGCGCCAGCTAGGTTTAAAACGGTAACCATACTCCAGCCGCGCGACCGACAAGTACTGCCCGCCGACCAAATCGCCGTTTTCGTCTTCGGGTGCGAGGCTTTTGTAGCCGTAGCCGCGAATACTATTGTCGCCGCCGGCGAAAAAACGCAGTGAGGGCGGCAAGTCTTGCAGTTTTGATGAATCCAAAAACTCGATGGCGCCGAGTTGTACTTCGGTTAACAGCCGATGTTTGCCGCGCGAACGCAGCCATTTCCCGTTGGCAACCAGGCGCACGAAGCTGGCGTCAGATAGTAAATCTTCATGGGCAAATTCTGCCAAGAAACTGTAGCGGCGACCGGACTGTGGAATCAAACCGCCCTTGGCGATGGTCGAGTCAAATGCTATGCCGGGAATAAGCAGCTGGCTGCGGTCATCCTGTTCCCCTTGCTCAAACGATTCGAATGCCTGGCGAACAAAGACGTCGGTATTCCAATGGGTGCGAAAGGGGGTGTGATAACGTAAGGAGATGTTTTGTTTATCGCTTATAGTATCCTCGAAATCTACTTTTTCAATATTCAAGTCGAGCTGAAAGTAACGATCAATAGCGCTGTTGACGGGCACCTGGTAGTTAGCGTTGAATTTTGTATGGATGTTGGAGAGACCAATGCTGCCACCTGCACTATGCCCGCGTGAATTGATCCACGGTTTGACCCAGCCGAACTTGCCACGCGGACCGGTATCGGTGCCGAAACCTACACCCACGCCGAGATTATTGCGCCGTGCCATGGTGACGTCCGCGGCGACCTTGGCTTCGCCGCTGAGTCGATCTGGCAGCGTTTCCACTTGCACCTTATTGAAATAACGTGAGTCAAGCAGATGGCGACGATACTCAATAATTTTTTCGGACGAATAGAAATCACCATGTTTCCAGCCGACAAATTTATCCGTCACTTTAGCTTTCAAACGCGTGCCGCTGATCGTCGCATCGGTAAAGCGATAGCGTTGACCGGAGTCAAACTTCAGCGTTACAGCGGCACTATTCTCTTGCCGGTTTATTAACACCTTGTGGTAGCTGTAATTGGCGTCGAGATAACCGTTCTGCAATGCCACTGTGAGGAGTTGGTCTTTGCTGCGGGCGTATTTGGCGCTGTTAAAAACGCCATTATTTTTGATACGCCATTCGTCTATCGTTTTGTGTAATGCAGTATCGTTCGCGCCGGCGCCAGTAATCTGCACATTCAATGCGCGTATGAGCACGGCCCGCCCTTTGTCGATCACAACCTTCAATAGAGGCGTCTTTTTCTCCGTAACCTCTTCCACTGTAATGTTGGCGTTGAAGTAGCCCATTGCTTGCAGAGCTTGTTCGCATTGCGCATGGACGTCAGCGTAAAGAGAGCGGCGGTTGGCAAGCTCGGCGCCGCTGTGATTACCGATATGCAGCAACACGTTTTCCTTTAGTTTGCCTTTAATTCCGGTGACAAGAATAGTGATATCTTGATCTGCTGCTACGCTGAGATTGGCCATCAGCAGCAGACCGGAGAGCGCGAGACGGTAGATTAGATGACAACGCTGGATCACGACGGGTAGGCCACCGCGCTAAGAAACCAGCATACTTCTATTGCAAACATATACGCCAATGCTTCACTAAACTGTGCAGTTCCGCAAGCATAAAGCGTTGATTAAATCCCGGCTTCGTAAAAATTTAGCTGTGACGGCGTTCTATAGCCACCTCGCTAGCCGCGTGTTAACGTACGGAGCGCCTTGCACATCAATAACTGTCTGTAGCG
>JBPCXM010000095.1:0-6094 GCA_051008535.1 Pseudomonadales bacterium
TGCTAGACAAGCAGCCCGAGCTACTCTTTAAACTGCGAGGCGTCGATCATGAAACGTTGGTCAACACCGACATCGCACTACCCACCGGCACCGGCAAGCGGCGCCGCCTCGATAGCGACATTGGCGAAGTGTTTGGCATCGACGTTGACGCCAGTGATCATCGTCCTGGCCGTCAGCGTGACAAAAAAACCGAGACCCGCAACCAACCTAGGCCAACAAAGAAGGCCGTAAAAAGCCTTGCCGCCCCGCGCAAAGCCAGTCAATCCGTACGAAAAAAACCGTTGAATCCCACCAGTGCCACCGTGGCCCGCCTGCGTCAACGCTTGGGGTTGAACGGCGCACAGTTTGCACAACTCCTGGGGGTCAGTCCTACCTGCATTACGCGTTGGGAAAACACGGGGGGCCGGCTGAGACTGCGAGAGAGTTCAAAACAGGCGCTCGCGATGGCGGCTGATTTGGAAAAGTCGGGGGCATGGAAAAAGCTGGGATTACCGCTCACGTCGTAGCCAGCAGGGGGACTTCACACGGCAGTCAGAAAGGCACCATCGTCGACACTCGCTGGCACCTCTCTCACCGGCGGTTCAGGGCGATGGGATTTTCAGAAAGGATGGCGATGCGTATACTGTCATTTTTGCGGGGGGCTGTGTTTCATGACGATTTATTCTTGGGATGGGCGGGAAGTGTCGATCGGCGCCGCGATGAGGCGGGCCGAGTACAGCAACGCCGCCCATCGGACCGTCGATGTGTGGTACGTCAAACTCAGAGTTGCCGGCACCGGTAGGCTGTTGAATCAAGGGCAGTGGTTTTCCACAGCTAATTTGCGCGCCGACAACGGGTGGAAAGAAATACAGAAAGCACTGCGTGCCGCTGGAGACCCGTCAGCTAAAACGGCCCGAAAAAAAGCCTTGCCCAAATGTAGCGCCATTCCCTCGTAGATAATACTAATACATCGGCTGGACCAGCGACGCCCAGGCTCGAATTAATCAGCGAGATTCTTGCTTGCCTATTTTGAGGTCAGTTAAAGGGGCGGGCGATTGACACCCTAGCGACTGTTTATAGCGTAAGCGGCTGGAGTGAACGTGAGCGACTTTTTATGTGCCGATAAATGGCGCACTGCGGTCATTTGGCAAACAGCTTTTCGAACAATATTTTGGACCGCTTGAGACCTTCGTCGGTTAACCAGACAGACTTATGCTTATTGACAGGGTTGTCAATATAACCTTTTGCATGCAAGCGATTCATTGCCTCAAAGTCCATTCCCTTCCATGCGCGATGTTCCTCATGAAGTGTAAGGTACAGCAAAGCCAATACGGCTTCATCGATTTTCTCATCGTCTATATTCACTGCTGATCCCCACGAAGAATAGGCATATCAGCCTGCTAATCGGCCCCAGCGTCCCTTTAGCATCTTCTTAACATTTTGAATGCAAATCGATGCTCGTTTCTGAAATCATTTCTGTTAACGTGGAGGCTAATTCTTGAAAACGAGTGTCTTGTAAGCCGAACGTGATGTCTATATTTCGATGCTGCGCTTTGCCGTAGGAAATAGACAGGGCGTTCGTAGAAAGTAACGCGGATTTTGCCTTGCAATGTTCAATGAGATCTTCGTCGTGGCTCTCGAAGTAACAAACGCCACCATCCGGAAACTCAAATTGTCTTTGAATCATGAAGTATGGCTCATCGTCCGTATCCAGGCCGTCATGAAACAGTACCTGATAATAGTCACCGCTCTTGGTTACAGACACCGTTTTAAACTCAAAAAAGCTATTCATCTTCGTATACCTGAATATAGTCCCACATTTCGTTTTAGTGTCACCATATTAAATTCGCATTTTGCTGGATGAAATCGTCAGCGTCCACTCCATCGTTCAGGCGTAGCTTTTTTACGTTGAATTGCTTTCCATTGATGAAGATTCAAATAAACTTTCTTGCCTCTCAGCTTTTGGCTGTTTTCCTGCGCGTTTCCGAACGCCATTGAGCTTCTTGTTTACGTTCGCCATTGTGTCGCCCTTGGCGTGCTCGCAGTTGACGATAGCTAGGGTAGGGCGTACGGCTCATTTCTCCAGCGATAGCTGCCGCTCAAGCGACTCGTTGAACGAGGTTGTGAGCTGGTAGAATCTGCCACTTGCAGTCATCCGATACTCACAAAAACCCGGCTTAGGCCGGGCTTAATGTATTGATGTGTGGTGACGCTATACCCTGCGTTTAATCCAACCTAGCAACCCTAATGTTGAACCAAATAACCACGCGGCGGCGGGCACGGGGACGGTCGAAACTGAACCGCCATTTATATTCCTAGACGTTAGGAATTCGGAGCAGTCTGCCGTCGCGCAAATCACCTCACCACTATTGCCCTGATCCAAGGCAATAGGAATATTTCCACCAGCGTTGGTGAGGGGTGATTCAAAACCTATCCCAATCGCAAAGGAGCCGGTAAAATCCGTCAACAAGGCGGGGAACGCCACTAAAGCTTGATCGCCTAGGCCCTCAACAGGGTGGCCTTAGGGCCACTTCCTACGAGATTGAAAAGTGAAGAGCACGGGTAGGCCATTTATTTACCACTCTGTGTGGCTCTGTGCCCGCCGCGAACCCGACCCCTGCGCCGGCTCAAGAAACCAAGCAAAGCCAAGCATGCGGCAAATAAAGGGAGGGTCGCCGGCAGCGGGATCACGGCTTGGTAGGCAAATTCCCCCAGCACAGTGCTGGCGGCTGAGGTTAGGTGAAGGTCGTCCCAGAATATATATTCGTCCGGATTGACGCATTGGGTGCCGTTTCCAAAAAAATCACCGGTCCAGCAAGCATCAGTCGAGTTAGTGAAACCAAAACTAGCGTCGGAAATCAACATGTTCAATATCGCAAAGAAATCCACTGAAGTGATATCCACAGGCAGCATCGAACTCGTATCAGCAATGTTGGACGCCAGTAGCTCGTTAAATTCAATGCTCAGAGATTCTGCCACCGCCGCGGTCCCATCATCCTGTGCTTCCGGAGACAATCCGACATTAGGTAAATTGACTACTAAAAAATTTGTCGCCCCCGCATTATTCAATTCAGTAACGGTGGTTGAAATATTCCGCGCGCTTTGCGCGACGGTGGTTCCTCCGCTCCCCGGGTCATCGGCCAAATCGCGGATATCGTTGCCACCACCGAAGACGACGTATAAAGCACCTGGATCCGCCACGCCGCCAACATCGGTGAGATATTCATTCGCCTGATCGAGCAACGACAGCGGCAAGGATGGGGTATCCGGCGGAACAGTCGCCGGGCCCGTGCGGGCACCACCCCAGGCGTAGTTGGTGCCGCCGTTGGCGGAAGCAATCACGGGGCCAAGACCTAATCGAGACGCCAATTCATCCACCCAGATCTGACCATTAGAAATCCGCCCCATCGCATAAGGGGGTAACGGTGCTGGAATACCGATCGTGGCCACACTAAGGTCTGTGACATTGCCAGTATCTGTCAGGCTGTCACCGACGATGACCAAGTTAGTAAAAGATATTGCCTGGGCATTGTTGACTGCCAGCCCAACGCTCAGAATAATTAGGATTGAGAGATTCTTGAATTTGCCTTTGCGCAAAATTGCCCCCCCATATATACCGACTTTAAAAGTAGCCATTTTATAGTCTTTTCTGCCAATTTTTCATTGGCGGATCTGCCCCCAAAACCCCCGAGATATTTCCCCAAGGGTGATGGTACCACTGCCGACGGTCAACTTGACAGTGCCCCGACGCTACATCACAGAGCGTCTGGATTAGGCTTAGTCTAAGCCTCGGCCTTCGCTAGGCCGGCTACGGACGAAGGCTGCAGCCGCTCAGCTTTGGGCTCCATGTCGATGCCTCCCTTGAACTTCGCCCCATCTTCCAGCGTCACCCGCGGTGCAACGATATTGCCCAGAACGTCACCGGTCTGGCGAATGATGACTGCGTCGTCTCCATTGAGGTCGCCCTCTACGGTACCTTCTACCGTGATGACCTTCGCATGGATATTAGCTTTGACATAGCCCTGCTCGGATATCGTCAGGTTGCGCTCGTTGTGTTCTATCGACCCTTCTATGCGACCCTGAATGAGAAGATCTTCCTCCGCAGATAGTTCTCCCTTGAACACAAGCGTGGGGCCTAGCACAGAGCGGGAGTCTGGCGAACGACTGGATATGGTAGATTTCGATGGCGCGTTCTCATAAGGGTTTGTCCCAGCACTAGGAGGTGCGTTATTAGATTTATTGAACATAGTGGTTTTCTCCGTGTTTTGGTAATGGGCCAGAAGGGAAGGAGCGATTTCAATTGCACATAACCTGCTTTCAATGCGACAGAGAGTATAGTAAGAATAAAAGCCCTTTCCCCCAAAGTCCATGGTTATTGAATGGCCGTTCGCCTCGCTTTTCGCTCTGATCGCTACGAAATCTTGCTGAATTCTACCATCGACGCTTGAATATTTCCCTACTTTACTGCCTTTGCAAGGTGTCCTGTTACTTGTAATGTGAATAAAAACTCCATTCTTAGAATCCAATTGGACTTGGCCCGCGTATTTTTATATAGAGCTGCAATGCATGCTATTCGTGTTTGCCTAGTTTGCCGGTACCGCAGGTCTACAGTAGAAGCATTGTTGTTAGGCTAACCTTGCCTGGCACAACACCCGCTATTATCCAATATTGTCTAATTATGGAGGACAGACAGATGCTCGATATGGATAAATCCAAACTTATTGAGAACGACTGCAGTTGCGGTGGTAAAGAATCCGTTTCCAGTACCGCCGTTGCATTTCCCATTCAAACTTACAGAGAGCTGTTTCCTGTGTCGTGCGAATTGCAAAGTTAGCAAGCAATCGGTGTGTGGAACAATCCATTACAGTGTGAAGCCCAATTGTACATCCTAATCGGTTGTCTTAACCGGACTGTTTCTTCGCCCATCTGTTCTGGCGTTTTTTTGCCATTCAAAGACAAATGACCGCGATTTTCATTGTAGTATGTCTTGTACTGGTTCAGCTTTCTTAATAAATCTGTTTCGTTCCAAAAGAGTGTGTGATCCAAAAATTCTCTTCTGACGCTGCCAACGGCTCGCTCTACATACGGGTGGGAAAGTGCCACGTAGGGGACTGTTTTGACTTCCCGTATATCCAATATTCGCAGATTGGCCCTCCAGCGATGATGGCAAAAAATGGGATCGTTGTCCGTGCTGATAGTTCGCGGTGGAGATCTTCCGGCTCGAATCTTGTTAAACAGTCGATACGCGATGATGCCGTCTACATCACCGGCATGGACAGCAAAACCTATGATACGTCGGGTATGAATATCCAAAGCCAGCATAACCCAGTGTGATGTGAGATGTATCGATTCGCAGCGAAAAAGATCTACACTCCACAAACTGTCCTTGGCCTGACTCAGAAACGACAGCCAGGAAGGGCCGCCGGGATAGTCCGGCCGGTAGTGCTTGGCTAAAATTCGTCGCACAACATCCTTGTCAATGACCATACCAAACGCTTGATAAACCTGCATCGCGATTCGATCATAACCCATGCGAGGATTGCGATGCTTCATCTCAATCACCAATTGGATGAGCGCAGCATCTGGTCCCTTTGGGCCAGGCTTGCCGGGATTTTTGGCTGAGTAGAGTCGCTGATATTTCCGCTTCACCAGCGCTTTGTGAAAACTCAGTAGGGTTGCCGGCTTTAAGATAATGGCGGCCTTCCGGAGCCGGTTTGGACGGATCATCTGAGCCAGGACGGCAAACACCGTACAATCAAGTTGATTAAGTTTTGGCGAACGCCGACGGGTCCGGTTCATAATGATGAGTTGCTGTCGAAGGATGAGGTTTTCTGCAGCAATAGCTTTTAGTCCGCCCGGGTTGAGCAGTTTGATACTCGTTGCCAAGAAGTGAAAGAGAAGTACAGGCATGTGACGCATGGGGTCAGTATGACACGAGTGGTTTTTCAGTCAAAATAGTAATTCGCACCCCACACGTGTCTTCGATGAAGTCAACATCGTAGTGTTTCAATAAAGCTCCGAAGGGATAATGCTGGAATATACCTTTTCGAGGGTTCCTGCAAAAAAGGCCAAGTACGCTGGTATTGCGCCGGTGACCGAGCGGAGTGGTAAGAAG
>JBPCXM010000096.1:0-3086 GCA_051008535.1 Pseudomonadales bacterium
CCGGCTTGTGAATATCTAACTTGCCCTGCCCCACCAGGATACCAACGAGAGCACTGGTTGCACTCTTGGTCATGGACATGCTACGCAACGGCGTTTCTCCATCGAAGCCCTCGGCGTAGCGTTCCGCTATGAGCTTACCCTCGTGGTGCACCAGCACTGCACGGGTATTTTTCTTTTCGTAGACATTGGCCGAGGTTTCACGAAAGGCGTTATCGACAGCAGCGCTGAGCTTTTCGGTGTTAACACCCGGCACATCTGTCTCCATTGCAGCCCAGGCGCTCGCAATTTCGCTTTCCCGCAATGGGAACTTCAGGCCGATGGCCTGAACTTCTTGCAACGGCCAACCAGCGATGTTAGAACAACCCAGACCAGGGCGATAAACTGAAGTGGTGGTATAACTGACAGGGCCCATCTGTGCTGTAGTCTCTACGCTGCCGTCCATGATCGTCGAGGTGGTAAAGTTGTGCTGCTTAGCTGACAGGTCAAGTGTTTCGACTTCCTCTTTGTCACGCCCGATCATCAGCACATTGGTGCAGAGTGTCTGTGACACATACCCGGAGGTAATCGCAGCCAGATCACGCACATAGCTATAGGCGTAAGCGCCTGCTCCAAGGACTAATACACCCAATACCAATAATATTTTCTTCAGCGTTTTATACCTCTCCTGTGGCCAGCCCATTCATCGCTCGAGCAACGGCTGCAAACTCCTCGGGCTTGATTGGCGCCTGCCCTTGGAAGCTAATCATCGACTGTCCGGTGGAGAATTGGGCGACAACAAACTTGTTTTTACGATCGGTCCAGAGGTATTGGCCAAAAGCACCCTTGGCGATAAATTCTTGGTCATAGTCCAAAAGCAACCAGAACTGAAAGCTATGGCCTTCCAGAAGCTTGGCTTCTTCTTCATCCTGCTGATGGTAGCGAGGCTCCTGGAACGGCGCCTGGGCGTTTTCAACCATGCCGATCCAGTCGTCGTTGACCTTCGCTTCGCCATTGATCACCAGATCTTCCAGATAGAGCTGACCCAGGTTAGCGAAATCTTGCAAACGTACAGAGAGGCAACAGTGCCCCATGGCGTGGCCGTGGTGGTCGAGCCCCCATTGGGCGGCGCCAAAGCCGCCCGACTCCCAGAGTTTTTCCTGCATCATGTCAACAAAAGGTTTACCGTAAGCACCGCGCAATACCGCTGCTAACACGTGCGTGTCGGTGGCGATATAGTTAAAATCAGTCCCCGCCGGCACGCGCCGTCCTAGTACTCCCGCCCACGCATCAAAATCAGCCCCTGCCTGCCAAAGATCCAACCAGATATGGTTGCGACTCTCGGCATTAAAATCTTTTGCGTAGTACTCCAGGCGAACCTCGCCGTCGATCAATACCATAAAGCCGGAGATATTGGCTTTCTCAAAATAGTGGGTTAACGGATAACTCTCGCCTTCAAACTGATAGCTAATTGTCGCGGGATCTACTGTATCGCGCTGGTAGATTCGCGGGTTTGATGAACTTTTTAGTTTGCTAACCGGCTGCATTACCTCCCAGTGGGTAAATAGATCGGCGCGAGTCCATTCCACCATCATTGTAAACTGACGCCAGGACTGTAGATCGTCCCAGGGTTTGGTTAGCTTGATCGCTAACGCGACTACGACAACCAAGACCAAAAGCAGCGCCCACTTGGCAACTCGCTTCAATGTTGTACTCACCTCACGCTATCACTGGAAGCGGTATGTCAGGTCCAGGGCAACTGTTCGCGGCTCCTGACGGTTCTTAAACCAAGAGCCGGTAAAAAAGCCAACACCCGCCCCGTTACCATAGGTAATCTCATCGGTAAGGTTTTTGCCAATCAGCGCAACCGCCCATGTTTGGTCTTTACTAGCCAGCCCCAATCTTGCGTTGACCTTGTAGTACGAATCCTGATAATTGGGGTCGAGCCGCTCGTTAAGTTCATCCTCGTAGAGCACATCCACACTGGCGTTGAAGAACATCGAATCGCCGATAGGTAAGATCAGGTTGGTAATGAAACTACCAGACCATTCGGGCGCCCTGCCAGCCACTTGACCCGCCAGGTTTGTGGTGCCTGTACTTCCTCCCGTATAGCCAATACATCCCGCTGCTACCACAGCCGCAATATCTGCATCACTACCACTGCCGTCACCGGCCAGGGCCTGGGCGTTGGTGCACGGCGCACCGGGGAAATCGTCATACTCAGAATCCAGGTAGGAGGCTGACAGTGCAAAATTCAAAAACGGTGCCGCGTTCCACCGGGCTTCGGCTTCGAACCCCTCGCTAGTGGACTCGGCGGCGTTGCCCACGATAAAGCCACTGTCCCGGAAAGTACTGACTTGCAGATCACTTAACTCGGTATGGAAGACTGCGAGGTTCAGCTCGGCGGCGCCGTCAAGTAGCGTCATCTTCGCGCCCAGCTCAATGCTGTTGACTTCTTCATCGCCATACTCAAAGTCTTCGGGAACAGGGTCTCCGGGCTGGAGGGGCTCGGATACGAAAAACGCGGCATTGAATCCGCCGGTCTTATAGCCGCGCGCGATGCGCAGGTAGGCCATGCCATTGTCGCTGTAATCCCAGGACAGGTTCGCCGAGTAGGACAGATTGCTGCTGCTTCGGTCGTCGGCAAGCATAAAGTCAACCCGTTGCAACAGCTGGGAGGCCACCGCTGGCAACGCCGGGTTCTGGGTGGGCTCCTGAGAACGAATGTCGGTAATAAAAGTGTCGAGGTCAGCTTCTTTTTTGTCGTAGGAGTAACGTAAACCTGCGGTCAGGGTCCACTCCTCGGCGAAGTTCCAGCTCAGTTGGCCAAAGGCCGCTGCGGTCTCAGCATCTTGCTCATAAGTCGGGGACAGACCCAGCTCAAAAGGAGGCACCGGTGACCCCGGCACGTTAACGGCCGACAGCGCCAGCAGGCTGATGTCTGTGGTGTTCAGAGAGGAAAGCTCCTGGCTTTCCAAATAAACACCCACAATGTAGGCGAGGGTTTCACCTCCCGGTGACGACAATCGAAACTCCTGGCTAAGCTGCTCGAAATCCTCGTCGGGGCGCTGCTCAAGAAAGAACAGATTGCTGAAGTCTCCATCGAGTAC
>JBPCXM010000097.1:0-3811 GCA_051008535.1 Pseudomonadales bacterium
CAGCTTACATTAACCTGGCCGACTTTATGCGCGCGCAAGACCGCGACAGCGAAGGCGAACCGTTATTGAAAAAAGCAGTTCATATGCAGCCAAATAACGCTGAAATAAGGCAGGCCTATGGTTTGTGGCTAACGCGGCAGGGGCGCAGCGAAGAAGCGTTGCGTAATTTGAAAGCCTCTGCGACGCTGGCACCTCAGAATAGCCGCTACGCATATATATACGCCATCGCGCTTAATTCAACGGGCAAACCGCTAGAAGCTATCGCGGCGTTGCAGGCCGCAGACGGTAAGTTTCCCGGCAATCTCGATATTCTTTACGCACTAAGTACCATTCATCGAGACCGGGGAGAAAAACAGAAAGCCATTGAGTATGCGCAGCAGCTTATTGCGATTCGACCACAGGAAGCGGCATTTCAGCAACTGCTGCAACGCCTGCAGCAATAAGCTTGGGCGCAGTATCCTCTCAACGCTGCAAAAAGGCTTCCTTAACCTGCTTCTTCAGCACTTTGTTAGTCGCATTGCGCGGCAATGGTTCGGATTGTAAAGCCACTTGGGTCGGTACTTTAAAACGTGCGAGTCGCTCCGACGCAAACGCTGTAATCTCTTCGGCCGTTACCGATAAATCAGCCTTTGTGACAACGACCGCCGCTAACTCTTCGCCCAGCTTTTCATGCGGCACGCCGAAAGCTGCGACTTCACGCACCGCTGGATGATCCAGCAAGGTGCTTTCGATTTCAACCGGGTAGATATTTTCACCACCGCGAATCACCATGTCTTTGGCGCGGTCCGACAAAAACAAAAAACCCTCATCGTCAAAGTAGCCGATGTCGCCAGACAAAAACCAACCCTCTTTAAACTCTTTGGCATTCGCTTCCGGCTTATTCCAATATTCGGTGATCAGTGTAGGGCCCTTAATCCAGATATTGCCGGCTTCGCCTTGTGCCAGAACATTGCCGTCATCATCACGAATTTCAATGTTGGCGATCGGGTGCAAAAATCCGGCGCTAGCGGATTTGTAGTGGTAAGCTTTACCCGTAAACGACGAGCCCAAGCCATTGGTCTCGGTCATACCCCAACCGGTGCCGGGGTAACCGTCAGGTACTTTTTCCGCCGTCAGCTTAGTCACCTTTGGCGGTGTCGCGGCGCCACCAGCGCCCATGGCAAACAGGCTGTTAGTGTCAGTTGTATCAAACTCGGGCGCTTCCAGCAGCTCCATCAGCATCGATGGTGCCGCCGCTAACGTAGTCACGCGTTCGGACTCAACATAAGCAAGCGCCTTGGCGGCGTCCCACTTGTACATAATGACGATTTTGCGACCACCACGCAGCGACACCAGAAATTGTGCGTGACAACCACTAATATGGAACAGCGGAACGGCCAAAATCCCGGATGCTTCATAGCCTTTCTCCAGCATGCGGCCGATCGCTTCCGGATTAGTCATGGCCGATACTGTCGCCGTACATTCAAAATTCATGATTCCCTGGCATAGCGCGCGGTGGCATGACATAGCGCCCTTTGGATTACCGGTCGTTCCTGACGTGTACATAATCAAGGCCAGGTCTTCCGGGTCAATATCAACCTTGGGCATACTCGCATTCGCGGCTGGGGCGATGAAGTCCTCCAAGGTTTGCACATTCTCCGGCAGTGCTGCCGCGGTCGAACGCGCCACGACAGCGCGAATACCCAACTCCGATAAACGCGGCGCTATATGATCAAACCGTTGCTGATCACAGATCACGATGTTGGCGCCGGCGTCGGTTAGCCCATACTCCAGTTCCTTGGCCTGACCCAAGCTATTTAGCGGTACGGCAACGGCGCCGACCGAGGTAACAGCAACGAAGGCCGTCATCCACTCCGGATAATTGCGCATCGCCAACGCAATACGGTCGCCTTTGTTAACCCCGTAAACATTGACCAGTTGATGACCAATCGACGCGGCTTGTTGAAAAAACTGCGCAAATGTCCAGCGTTCGCCTTCGTAAACCAAGAATTCCTTATTACCAAACTCCAATCCCGGCGCAAACAGCTCGGGTAAATTGCGAGGCGCATTTTTGTAACACTTGTAAGTCACTCCGTCGATCACCTGGTCGACAATTTCGAACGGCGCACCGGCGGCGGTGATTTGCGCAACGGCCTCGTCGTATTGTGCTTTGTATTGAGTCATGCCTATACCTTTAGAGTTTTGTTTGCCAGCTGGTGAAAGCTTAATGGACGATTACGCCAGGAACAACAGCAAGAATTTGCAGAATGACAGGGACTTTATTGTCAGTAGTTTTGGGCGCCGCTACTTTAGTATGTGCCTCCCAGCTTACGATGGTCCCAGCTCATCACTTTTTGTGGCCGTACCCGAATGACCGTTTTCTTTTTGCTCATTTCGCGGGTGAACTCTTCGGCCTGTTCGGTCGTAACGCCGGGCTGGTTTCGCACCACAACATCTACATGCAGAGCATGAACTGTTTCGTAATCATCGATGAGTTCGGCCTCACAATTGATGGAGACACCTCGCAACTCCTCATACTTTTCTCCGTCTTCAAGCAGCACTGCCATTTTAGGATTACGCTTTAGGTTGACTATTTTTTGCGCCTTGGTAAACGTTTCGAGAACGATGGTTTTTTCCTCGATTGCGAACCACATAACCGTTAGGTGCGGGGAGCCATCTTTGTTTAGCGTGCAAACCTGTATGTTCTTTTGCGTTTCTATAAAGTCCCACATCTCTTCTTCGCTCATGGACACTATGTCGCGTCTGCTTGGCATATGTTACTCCGTTGTCAATGCAATGAGTTGGCGCGCTAGCGTGTAGCAAGTTAGCGCAGACATCCGAACCCTTAGAATGTGCGTTAGTCTATGGTACTGCGAGACGACAACGCCTATATAGCGATAAACGTTACGGTCTGTTAAAAATGAATCGGCTCACGTTTGCCAACACCTCTCAAGATTGATTCCCCGTAATCTCATTGTACTTCTTGTCACAATGACAAAATGCTATGCTCGCCTGCGATCAATATTTTGGAGTAGTGCGAATGGCTTTTACTGGAAAAGTAGCGCTAATCACCGGCGGCGGTAGCGGTATGGGGCAACGCGCCGCGCGCGTGCTCGCCGAGCAAGGCGCCAGTGTCGCGGCACTTGACGTGAACGAAGCTGGCCTGGCGGAAACCGCAGAAGGGCATAGCACTATCAAGACATATACCGTCGATATTACCAACACGGAAGCAGTAAACAGCACGTTTAAATCAGTGGAAAGCGACCTCGGGCCCATTGACCGGGTTGCGAACGCGGCAGCCATTATGCCGTTTGGAAAATTACTTGAACAAGATGCCGCTATTCAGCACAAACTCATGGAGATTAACTTCGGAGGGCTAGTCAATATCGCGACTGCTAGCCTGCCGGCCATGCTCGAACGCGGGCGTGGTGACTTTATAAGCTTCGCTTCGATGTCAGGCATTATTCCCGGCCTGCTAACCGGTGGTTATTCCGCGACCAAAGCTGCCGTCGTCGCATACACCGAAGTGCTGTACCATGAAAACCGCGACAAAGGTGTGCGCTTTTCTTGCGTTTGTCCGCCACCGGTTGCTACGCCACTATGGAAACAAGCGCACGACACCGTGATGCCGAAAGTCATCGAAGCGGCCCCACCCATAGAATCGCAAGAAGTTTTGGATGAGATTGAAAAGTGCCTAGACGAGGGCAAATTTTTTGTATTCCCCGGCAAACAAACGCGTATGGGCTATATTATGCGCCGCCTGTTTCCTAATTATATTTGGAACTATGCGCACAAGACCGAGGGATTTTGAGTCCCGCGTTGGCTAGCGCCG
>JBPCXM010000098.1:0-6019 GCA_051008535.1 Pseudomonadales bacterium
GGGGCTCAATCACTTAGGCTTACGCTTTTGGCCTACAACCTCTCTGTCTACGCTTAATCGCCATTGTTACCAATGACCACTCAAGACTCGATAATCAATGTGCCGAGTCCGCACTTTTGATGCGGTATTTTCAACCGCTAGTTGTTCTACGCCTCGTGGCGCACCATAAAACTGTGTCAGTTCTTTATTCTACGCAAAAGAGGACTGAACTATGGACAAACCATTCAATTACGATGAAGCACTTAAGCAGCTGAAAGCCGGTAAGCCAATCACCGGCGATGATGGCGTTTTCACGCCATTGTTGAAACAGATGGCCGAGGCCTTGCTAGCCGGTGAGGCCGATGCTCACCTGGAGGCAGAGACAGACCGCAATCGGCGCAATGGGATTCAATAACTTGCGCGTAACAGCTTTTCTGTAACTTATGAGTATCCACCGGGTTCTTGATGCACTCCATAAATCTGATTCCTTGCCTCCACCGCCTATTTTTTCTCTCAATTCTTGTTACCTTGCAACGAAGCAATTTCCACCATCGTTTCCAGTCTAACGATGCGGCTGTTTTGGTCGTCAACTTTATCAGCCATTTTTTCCAAAGTATTGCCTAAGCGCTCGACTTTATCAGCGAGTACCAAAACCTCCTTTATCGCAGCCAGTGTGTCACTGAGCATGAGGTGCCTCTTGATCTAATCTTTTTAACACCGCATTCGCCTTTTTCATCCCCCGATCCAACGCCTTCCCAGCGCGCTGCGTCGCAGCTCTCAACTCTTTGGTTAGTTCAGCCAGCAACACATCTTCCGTCGCGCCATTCGTCGCCGCAGGACGCTCGCACCGAGTACGCACTAACTCCGAGACGCTTACACCCTCTTTGGCTGCTTCCGCGGCCAAGAAGGCTTTGAATTCCGGCGAGCCCAAAATGGTAATACGTTCGCTTTTAACACTCATTGTAACCTCCAATTAACATCACGCATTTAATGTTATCATTATAATGTTAATTATAATAATTTACAGCATTGTTAATCGGGATAGTTGGAGTAATATTTCGCCGCCAGGCCGGATGAATCAAATCTTATATGTTTTGATTCATTCTGCCCCAACAAAAGCAACGACTTAATGCATATTAGCTGGGTTTGTAGCGTGCCGGCGGGTCAATGTTAAACACTTTGGGCGATAGCGTTGCAGGCATAAAATAGCGCTTCGAACGCCTGGATTTGCATTAAGTGTCGGTCCGTGACTCCGTGTTCCGTCGCACAGCAATGAATCTTACACCGGCCACTCAGTACGCGGAAAGGGGGAAGTCCCCTACTCCCGGACCCAGCCACAAGTGGTCTTAACTGTCAGACGTCAGAAAAGCCAAGCAATAATTGGTACGGGGGTTTTGGTGGGGGCACCTCCTAAAGCTCTATTTATGATTAATACTTGTTTGTGACGAATGCCATCACTTCGCGCCACCAGCCGGCATAGAAAGTAGTTGGCCAGGTATTGTGGCCTGCGTTTGGAAACACCCACAGTTTTTTCGGCCCAGCGAGTGATTCGTATAACAACTTGGAATGGGCATTAGGAATGATTTGATCTTGCTCGGCGATCAGCACGGCCACTGGCCCTTCGAAGTTGCGAAGGTTGGCCGTATTGTCATATTTATCCCGCACGAACCAACGCGCCGGTAAAAACCAATACGCCGACTGGGCCATGCGCGGCAGATTATCCCATGGTGTCAACATAACCACAGCGTTAAGCGGCACCGAAGAATCAGCGACCAAAGCAGCCGCAATACCGCAACCGAGCGACTCTCCCCATAATATCAGCGGCCCGCCAAATTGCTCGTACACTTGTTGTACCGTCTCGCGTGCATCAATCACCAGGGCTTTTTCGCTGGGCGAACCGGAACGCCCAGCGTAACCCGGGTACTCGGCCAGTACGACCTGGTATCCCAGAGGTTGCAATGCATCTACATAGTACCCCCTCTGCCACGCAGCTCCGGCGTTGCCGTGAAAAACGACAACCGTGCCATTAGAATGTTCCAGCGCTCCATTAGCAACAAAACCACGAAATGAGTCGGCGGTTGGCCAAAAGCGGAGTCCGAGGTTTTGGAGATGGTCTGCAGTTGGAGCGTTGGGCTCTGGATAATACAGAAGCTGGCGCTGTAGCAGGAAAGCAACCAGCACTAAGACACCATAACCCGCAACTATCGTAAAAAATAGCTTCACTAGCAATATCGCCGGCGCAAATACTTAACCGCCCAAATTCATGTCGAATTCGTTATCTGGATTCACAATTCCACTTCACCAGTGGTTGATTTGATTTTAAATAGAACGGGTGTCTCGGCGCTCCAGTTTTTGTAGTGCCCAAACACCAAAGCGTAGCCCCAAAGTTGCGCCTCATTGAACGAAATCTTCTCACCCGATTTTCCTGCGCCATTCCATTGCTCCCCACGCGCAAACGATATCTGTATTATCACGAGCCAACGACGAAGGCCAGTTATCATCGAGAGCACCAACAGGGTCTTGAACATTCCACAAGCTACGAAAAACGGTCCTTTTTCCAACAACATGGTTTTAACGGGTCGGGTCAGCCAGTACCGATACCGCTCGCAGTCACTGATTAATGCGCCCATGGGTAAAGCTCGCCGTTTTGAGTCACATTATGTATCCCGTTTACAGCGCTGACCATCGTCAGCTCAATTCAGACTCCAGCTCTTCAATCGTCGGTAATTTTTCGGCAATGAGCTTGTTTTTCTGCTTACATAAAATCAATCCAATACTGGTATGATCATTGTCATGCTTGAGTCGTGTGTTGTAGCCTATCAACCTGCTCCGCCGAGTTACACTGAATTTCGACACTGGTTCGTCTATTCAATCATTAATAGGAGCTATAAATGAAAGTGAATACTCACTTCTAATCATTGTGATATGAAGTCTCAGACCGGGTCTTAACGGCCGCTAGCCTGTGGATTTTCCTACCATAACGAAAGCATCGCTGTGACTTAATTCAGCCCTGAT
Organism: Pseudomonadales bacterium; assembly: GCA_051008535.1. Classification (GTDB taxonomy): domain Bacteria; phylum Pseudomonadota; class Gammaproteobacteria; order Pseudomonadales; family JAUIET01; genus JBBKXJ01. The sequence goes on from JBPCXM010000098.1 coordinate 2,995, forward strand.
CCGGGTCGTAGCCCAAGCGCTGCAGTAAGCCTTCTAGGACATCCATGCGGCCCGAATAGTCGATGTTGACTGTGCCATTCGCGTGGTCAATCGCAAAGGGGCAGCCAATCAGTTCGCTCATCGCTTGCTCCAAGCGCAGCGTATCGGGGTCCTTGGCAGGCGATTGTGCCGCGGCTACCGGTGTCACGCCCTGCCCTATTCCTTTGACCAGCTTATCTAGCTGGCGCACCGTGAGCGCATCGCGCAATGCTCGGTGTGCCAATTCATGCTGAGCGGATGCTTTTTTCAGTGTCGCCAGGAGATGGCCATGACCGGCGGTGAGCGCGCCTGCGCGAAGGTGAGCCTGCACGTCGAGCGGGAGGGTCAAGAGGCTCAGCGAGCGTGACACGTGCGATCGCGTGGTCCCGGTCAGGCGCGCCACTTTGGCTTTACTTGCCTTGTCGCCCTCCCCTGCTTCGATTAAACGTTCCTGAAACCATTCGGCCTCGTCGATCGGATTACCGACCTGGGTGGTGTGTTGATCCCGAACAATCGCGCTGGCTTGCCGGTCGTCGAGGTCTTCGCGCACGACAACGGGCACATCGGGAATACTCAGGCGTCCCGCCGCCAGAACGGCTTCTGGGTTGCTGAGGATCTCGAACATACCGGGCTCGAGGGCAGGACGCACCACAATGGGGTCGATAAACCCGTGATCTTGAATACGTCGTATCGCGTCTTGAGATGCTTTGGGGACGGCACCGGTCTGGCGGTACCGCGAGAAGGAAAGCTGCTCAATGCCGAGTGTTTGCATGCGTGCTTCCTGACCGTGCAACGTTGCACGCTTTTATCCGGATATTGAGATAAAAACGCTGGTGTGTCAAGCATTTAGCGGCTTACACGGCGATTAGTGTCCCGCCGACCAAGATTCGCGTAAGGTGTGACGCTAGTTCCGCAAACTTCACTAGCGTGCCCTCAACACAATCACGTGGCACCTACCAAAAAAGATGCATTTTTGCACCCTTTTTCTCAGTCTATTTACTTAAATATCAATATGATAGCGAAATTTTCGCACTGTGCAAAAATCACCGCCCTAACACTTTTTGCAGCGCCTGTTGCAGGGCAATCAATTCGGTATCCGAGACATTAAACAGGTCGACCTTGAATTGGCCGGCGTTGCTGCGGTGCGCACCGATCACGGCCCTCTTCTCCCCATTTTCACCGAGGATCTCAATCCTCCTATTCTTGGAGGGTGCAACGGGTTTAGATTGGGTCTGCGCCTTGATCGCTTTGACCAACACGGCCGCCGTCGCATACGGTGCATCCTGCGCCAGCGATAGCATCAGCGTTTCTTTCTTGGCAGGAGGTAGCGTCTTGAGCGCCTTAAGCAATTCGAGACCCGACCGCAGCGTGATCTCGGCCGGTGAAATGACCAGTTTTACGGTCGCCTCTGGCAACTGCGCCAATTGCAGGTATCGATAGACACTACTGCCATCAACGCCTTCAATACTGGCAACGGCCTCCAAGCTTAACTCCGGCCGTTCTTCCTTCAGGCTCTGATAGTACTGCGCGAGCTCCCACGCCGAAATATCTTGGCGGTCCGTGTTCTCGCTGTCTGCTAATCGCTTGGCATCTGGATCGGTGATCTTATTGCTCACCCACGCTTTGAGCTTGAAGTCTCCGTCCCCCTCCCTGGCGATCAATTCCGCGACGAAGCGCCGGCGAGTGCCATAGACAATTTCGTACCGCAATTTATCGGTGGGCTTGGCAACCGGCCTGATCAACGCCGGGTCACGTTGCCCTTCTTCCTGTATGCTGGCTTTTAACTGCTGGATTGCGGGATCGTCGGCGGACAACAGCGACTGAATCCGCTTGTTGAACGGCGACGCGATACAATATGTCGGATCGAGTTCCATCAGCTCGCACTCGACGCGTGTCTTGGACACGGGCAGATCTAAATAGAGCCGCTGAATACGTTGGGTGCTTTTCGACATGCCCGGCGAGTTAATCGGTGAGGATACCGGTTTGCTGTGCGTCGGCTCTTTCGAGCGTGGCTGCACCGGCTCGCTTTTTTTGCTTTCCAGCGCCTGCGACAGCGCGTTGACACCAAAGGCTTTCTTGGCCATTAGTAAATCCCCCTCACTTCAAGCATGGCTTTTTTAGAGGGCCAATGTGGATACACCGCCCGCTCGAGTATTTCATCAAATACCGTTATAAAATTCGACATCGCGCGTTTTCTGGCATCACGGTTGACGTTACCATCCGCGGGATTAATGTCGAACACGGTGCGACGCATCAGCGATAAATTGCTGACCACGGCTTCATGCTTTTTGATAACTGATTGCATGCAAGATGCACCAAAGGTCTTTCGAATCTGGCTCAAAACAAATTCGCTCCCTAACGTGGCCGTTTTTTCCGAGGGCGAAAAGCGCGTCGGTACATACAGCATATCCGGCAAATCGACTTCGTCACCGAACACCCGGCTGAGCGCCTGGACCTGATCTCGGTACAGGTCGCCAAACGCCAACGTGGATGCAAAGTCGGTGATCTCGGTCGGTACCGGCACGACCACCACGTCGGACGCGAAGACGATATTCAGCGGTAGCAGGCCCAGGGATGGCGTACCATCCATGATCACGATGTCGTAATCCTGCTTGACGAGACTGATGGCATCGCGCACGCGGTGAAACCAATGTAGCATCCGAGCGACACTGTCTTCGCTGTTACGCGCTTCCACAATGGCGTTCGACAGCGCATATTCCACCCCCGCCAACTGCAGCGTCGACGGAATGATCTTCAGGTTGCTCAGATAGGTATCTCTCACCGCATTATTCGCCCATTCTTCCGGGAAGCCTTCTTCCTCCAGGATATACGGGCCCAAGGACTGTTCGTGCGAGGTTTCGAAGTCCGGTAAAATGCCGCAATTCAGCGTGAGCGACGCCTGTGGATCCAGATCGACGAATAACACGCGATACCCCAGATTGGCGTAGTAGGAGCCGGCATACCAGCTGGTGGTTGTTTTCCAGCAGCCGCCTTTGAAGTTGGTAAA
>JBPCXM010000099.1:0-2506 GCA_051008535.1 Pseudomonadales bacterium
GGTAAACAACCCCCAAGCACAGCAAGCGCTGAAGCAAGCAGGCAACTTTCTGGCCAATCCACAAAAACAGCAAATGCTGATGAACGCCGGGAATTCACTGTTGGGCATGGGGCAACCGGGCCAGCAACTTAGTACCGAGGCTATCGAGCAACTGTTGAACTATGTTGTGCAGAAAAGCGATTCCATGGAGCAGATGTTGAACACGCTAGTGCAACGAAGCGCCGTGGGGTCAGGACTTGCGCCGGCACCTTTGCAGCAGCAAGCGATGTTGGCGAATAGAATGGCGCCAACTCAGGGATTCCCTCTGCAGCAAGTGGGGGGCAGGCTACCCAATCAGACGGCGGTGAATACCGCGAACTTAGCCAACAAACAGATGCGGCAGGTTCAGCTAAAACAGCCGCAGTTACGCAAGCCCCAGCCAGTACCGCTCAAGAGACCAACGCTCAGTCGGGCCAGATCACTGTCGGTCGCTGCCTCGGCGCCTGGCGCAGTAGAGGCCTATGCAGCGGAGCCCTATACCGAAGAAATGGCCTTACCTGCGTTGGCGGCTCTGCCCTCCCTGCTTGGTGGACTCGGTGGAGCAGGCGGAGCGTCGGGGCTGATGGGGGCCGCCGGTGGGGCAGGCAATATGGCGGGATTGATGCCCTTATTGCAGCAGGTTATGACCCCAGAGACCGTGCAGATGGTGATGCAAAACTTGTCGCCCGCCAAGCTGCTGGGCGCCGTGACCGACGGCATTACACAAATTTCCAAAGTCAACCTGGAACACAAGCAGCAAGATCAGGGCCACATGGAAAACCTGATCGCCAACTCTGGCGATGCCGCCATGGAGCAGTGGGCCTACGGGCAGGCGCTGGTAAATGCGCTGGCCCGGTCGCACCAGGCGCTAGAATACCGACGGGTGGGTCGCGTACGGCTAGAATTTACCGAAGTGACGCCCCTGATGCTTCATGGCCGGTCGCGGGTGCTATACCACCAGGACCACGACATTGCCTTTCCGCTCACCCTGGAAACTCCGCGGCCGATTGCCAAGGGCGTCGTCCAGTTATTGGTCAAAGATCCTGAGACGCTGGAAATTCTGATTGAAAATAAGTATCGCGTTGATGATCTCGACTCGGGGCCTATTGAGGTAACGCCTCGGCTTTCCCGCGAAGACTTGGAAACCCTCGAACCCAATGAAGACTACCTCGTCACGGCGGCGCTGGTTTGGAGAGGACGCTCGAAACGCGCCCCGGGAAAACGGCGCATCGGCACCAGCATGACCCAGATGATTACCCTGGTGCGCGACTATTGCTTCGACCGCATCGAAGGCCAGGAGGAGACCGTCGCGCTCAGCGATGTCGATCGCTACCGCGCCTATTGGCACAAAGTGTGGCAAGGCCAACTGTCTTCGGGGCGGCGTCGGCTCAAGCTGGATTGTAAGTACTACTACACTTTGGAGCGGGACCGTACCGTGCTGGCCAAGATGGAAACGTTGACACGCATTCAGCGGGTGGGCGATACCCGCCACGAAGGCCAACTCAAGGCGGGGTTGGTGCTAAATCCCGAGCGTCTCAACGAATTGCTGGATAAAATTTCCGACCACCCTCCCCTCGACGAAGAGCAGCTAGCCGCGCTGCTGAATTCGGACAATATTGGTTTATTCAATGCGCTGGCACGCACCGAGGTCAGGTTTAAGGGACGCAGAGGGGACAGCGTTGCCCTGTGGGTCTATCCGGAATTCAAGGTTCAGCGCATTTTGCTCAAGAAAGCCACAGAGATCAATGACAACGGCCATGTGACGGAACTGGAAGAACATCCCGTGTATTTCCCCATGCCGGCCAAGGCCCACTTCATAGGCGCCGGCGATGACGATTAATGCCGGGTCGCCTGACCCAACAAGCTCCGAACTAATCGTTGAGGGCGATATTGAGGGCTTTTCCCCCGATGCCGTGGTGGCTAACGACGCAACTGCCGAGCCGGCTCCGCAAGAAGTCACCGCCCCCTGGCAATTTGACGATCTCGATCCTCTAGCTCCCATCGCGGACCTAATTCACTCCCTCACCGACTACGAGAAACAGCGTGTCGACCCCGAAACCGGCCAGGTCTTAACGGTGGAGCATATTAAGGTGGATATACCCTTTGAACTGCGCGTCAGCGAGGGCGAAGGCGGTCTGGTGACGGTCGAAGGGTCGGCCCCCAGCCAACGCACGGCAACATCGCTGATCCCGGTTTTCCACCGCATGCAGCTACGCATTGTTGAGGATGGCAATGGCAGCTAAAGACAACAAATCGTGGAATATGGAGTCGTTTCTTGACTCCTTGATCTTTGAGTTGGACAAGGCTCAAGACACCTTATCGGTCAAAGGCTTAAACCGCAAGCTGACCTATATGGTGCAGGACATGAATCTACAACTGCAACTGTTTCCAGAATTCGATGGTGAAACGGTGCGCTTTACCACCGCCAAGCCTGGCGAAACGGGCGCCTCTAAAGTTTCTTTTCAGCTAGGCTCGATTCGAGACACCC
>JBPCXM010000100.1:0-15576 GCA_051008535.1 Pseudomonadales bacterium
ACTGGTCCTGCGCCGTATCCCCGCTTTGATTGAAACCGATAACATCGACCGGGCGACTATCGTCGTCGGTAGACGCTTCGACTTGATATTCCCGATAGGAGGTAATCGATGTCAGTGTGAATTCGCCTATATCCCAATTGACGTCCAGCGCGTGCCCCCATGATTGCCAATCATTGACCGGCTTGTGATTAACATTGACCCGGTTGTTGTCATCGCCGGGTGTGACCGGGGCAAGTTCAGCAAGAATACTGTCGATCTGATCGTCATTACCACCGAAAGAGTTAAGGCTTCGAATCGCAACGGACGAACAATTGCAATCCCGGCGTCCATAATCGCTGGTCCACTTTAACTCCAGACTATCGCTTGGCTGCCAACGCAACTTGGCACGCACAGTCCAGTCGTCGGCATTATCAAGTTTTTCACCGCTAAATTCATTGTCGATATAGCCTTTCATGGTTAGTCCAGACAAGGTGAGCCGGTAACCCAGTTCATCGCCCAGCGGGCCAGAAAAACTTGCGCCCCCACGATATTCATCTTCCTCTACTAACGCCAGCGATACCTCGCCTTCGTGTTCGTCAGTAGGATTCTTGGTAATAATATGGATGACGCCAGCAGTAGAGTTCTTGCCAAATAACGTGCCTTGTGGGCCGCGCAACACTTCGATGCGTTGCACGTCAAGCAATTGCATAAACGAATTGCCCGAGCGCCCCATCACCACGCCGTCCAACATGGTCGAAACGCTGGGCTCTACTGCTGTGCTAAACGATTGGGTGCCAATTCCGCGAATATTAAAAGACGTTTGTCTGGGGTTGCTGCCTTTTTGCAGGTTGAGCGACGGTACGAGATAGGTTAGATCTTCAGAGGAGGTAATCTGCGCATCTTTGATTACCGACTCCGGCAACGCGGTGACCGCAACTGATACATCCTGCAAGCTCTGCTCACGTTTACGCGCAGTAACTATCACCTCTTCTAGACCGAGAGCGGTGTCTTGTGCAAATACGTGCGAAATGGTTAGCGGAAGATTGAAGAGAGGCAGCAACAAAACGTGCGCTATGAAGTTTTTCTTGTAGTTATTCAACATTACACCTCTATGTTTTTATGGGGATAGGCTATTTCCCGATATTATACCGCTCTCGCTCCAAATCATCACCCGATTGCAAAATAAACTAAGGAGCCCTAAAACTCATCTGGCCGAAGCATCGCGTCCTGGCCGCCGTCAACAAACAGCACCGAGCCACAGACAAAGCACGACGCCGGGTCGAGCAAGAACAGCATACTATCAGCAATCATTTCAGGGCTCGCCATTTCTCCGTAAGGGATGGTTTTACTGAAGTCGCGCATCGCCTGACCGAAGGTTTCATCGACCATGACTTTGTCGCTCAACGGCGTTACGGTCATCCCCGGTGCGATGGCGTTCAAGCGCACACCTTTTTCCATATAGGCCGGCGCGTTACGGCGCACCCATTTTGCCAACGCATTCTTAGAACCAGCGTAGGCATTGTGGCCATCAAGCTGATCGATCAGTTCGCAAGCTTTGCCTTCATCACCTTCGAGCAAGGCGTCAATATGCGCTGCATCAAGGCCAGGCAACGGCGCCGAGTTGGAGGATACCGCAAGCATCGCCCCTTTCTTCTTTACTACCAGATCGACACAGCCTTCCAGCGTGGCTACCGCGCCGAAGAAATTAACTTTGTCGATCAGCGAATACGGTTTTACGTTTGGACCCACGCCCGCGCAAGCAATAAAGCCATCCAGACCGTCGGGTGCGAGACTTGCAATGCCGTCTAGCGCACTTTTTCTGCCTTCGGCGCTGGACAAGTCGGCGACCACATCGGCATTTTTTATATCGACTACAATTACCTGGTCACCGCGCTCGCGCAATTTTGTTTTTAATGCAGCACCAATACCCGTAGCACCGCCAGTCATCGCGTAAGTTTTATTCATTATCATCATCTCCTATTTGTATAGTGGTCAAAGCATGCGCATATTGGCGTCACCCCAATAAGCCGTCATTGCCACGACTTTGCCATCATCGTTGAACTCCATGACATCGAGTGTTTCTATCACCATGCCATCGACGCCCTTGGGGTAGGCAAGCATCGCACAAGCACCCCATGTGCCGCGCGCCCGCACATTTCCTTCGAGCGTCATTTTCTCTACAGCTTCGGTAGAGCTCGTATAGAAATCACGAATCGCCGCATGGCCGCGCAACGGGTCCGAGCCGACCGGGTCTTCTACCACCGCGTTTTCCGCGTAGATATTGATGATCGCGTCAATATCGCCGGCGCTCATTGCATTGACGTATTGTTGCATTACATCCGCTATATGTTGGTCTGTTAGTCCTGTCATTGATTTATCCTCATTGCGTCGCGATGTATGTTGTTACTATGAAATTTGCTGCAAGCATTCATTTATGCCGGCGATCTGTGTGTTAAGCCAACCGGTTTCCCAAAAATTGTTACCGCCAGAACGCTTAAGCAACGCTTGGTGCGCATCCAGCGCGAGCCGCAGCGCGGTCGCGTTAGTCGAACTGTGCGCCAGGGCAGCTTCGGCTAACAATAGTGCTTGTTCAGGGTCATTGGCCGCAAGTTTTTCGTTACCGCGTTTGATGACGGCGTCAAGCCCGGCCAACGCCACCAGTTCACTATAAACTTCGCGCGGCTGAGTGGCGTAAAGCTCACTGCTGTCTTGCGCCTTGAACCAACCCATATAACTTTCCCAGATCGTGCGCACCGCCCAGCTCACCTTACCGTAACCTTGCCCTACTTCCAGCTCGGCAGGCAACTGCACGTCACGCATCAAGGTCCAGACATCTTTACCTTCGTTCATGCCTTTGAGCGTTTCTTTATGCACGTAATCAACCGCGCCTTCCATTCGGTCGAGGCAGGTGCGAATCAGTTCTTTACCTTGCACCGGATCGAAGTGGCCTGTAATAAGCAGCTCCGGTTCGAGCGCACGCACGCTATGCAAGGATTTAAGGTAGGGCTCAATAAAGCGGTAGCGGTCACCGCGGATGGTATTGATATTAGGAAAATGTGGAAACAAGGGACCGAACACATTGCCACTAAATAGGATTTTGTGTTGTGGCAACCACACCACGCAGCTATCAACGGTCTCACCACCCGGCGTTGCGATCAGTTCAAACTGCACACCCCCCACTTCAAAACGGTAGCAGTCGTCAAAACTAATGTCTACTACCGGTTTGTCTTGCACAAATACTTCCGGGTTTGTCTCGGCAACCTGTGCTGCCTTATCGATAGTATTCTGAAACCAGATATAAGCTTGGCTCATGCGCACCGTTTGTATGCGCTCGTCGTCGTGTTGGCAGGCCTCATTGTTCTGCTGCGCTATTAGCTTTGTGCCGGCATCGCGAAACTGCTGCACGCCGCCCACATGATCGACATGTCCTTGGGTCAACAAAATATACTGTGTTGGGCTGGCGTCAACGGCGTCGAAGACTTTTTTGTGGGTCAGCGATTCGAAACCCATACCAGTGTTGATAATTACCCGCCCGGCGTCGGTGCGCACCATGTAAGCGTTGGAAGTACCGGTAGACATGTAGATAAAGTCATTTATTTTTACCGCTTCTTCAAGTTCGGCGGCATTCGCATCGGCAAATCCTGGACGGCTATCAATCAACTGTTTAACTGGGTCCATATTATCCTCTCTAAATTTGTACTGGGAAACGCTCAAAGTAAAAGGCAAATCGTTTGCGCACTTCGTCCGGGTCGAAACCGAAGTCAGCTTGCAAGTCGTAAATGATTTGGCCGTGCTTGCCGCGCGGGTTTGCGGCCATATAGTCGTTCAATGATTGACTAGCATCGGCCGTCATCGGCAGGCCAGCTAGGTCGTAGATACGTTCTACGGTAGCAACATCGTCGGCCATAAATTCATGGAACAATACATCCAAACTCTGCGCGGCGGGTAAACTGTCACGATCACGCACGCAACTACGCAGCAGTTTTTCAATGCGATCGATCCAGTATTCGACTAAGCCGTTGTGGTCCAACCGGGAACGTCGCATTCTGTCGCCGTAGGCCAGCATGGTGACAGTGGAGGTAATCACCGACACCGGATCGCGGTGGGTAATGACAATGGTCGCGTCTGGAAACGTTTTGTGCAATGGCACTAACTGTTCCATATGCTGTGGTGATTTTAGAATCCAGCGATTCGGTCCGCGCTGCCACTGCAGAGCTTTGAGCACTTTCTTAATGTATTCATAGTGAGGGGTCTGATCGTGCGCAAGATAGTAATCGCGCCAACGCGGTACACGCGCAATCCATTCCAAGTTGTACGACGAGAAATCCAGGTTTTCGACTTCCAGTTCTTCATGAATGTGATCAGGATTCATTGCGTGCATGTTTTTCAGCAACGGTAGCACCGCATCCTGCGTCTCCCATCCCTGCCGGCAACGAATGTAGCGTGGATCTTCTCCATTCGGTCCAAGTGCTTCACCAACAATAGGTATTGGTTCTTTACTTTCCCAGTAAGGCATGGAACGCAAGCGCTGGTCGGCTGCAATCAAATTCACCAAATGCGTGGTACCACTGCGAGGCAAACCGGCAATGATAATCGGCTTTTTAATTTCAATGTCGAGAATTTCGGGGTGACGCTTTAGCAGGCCTTCCAGCTTCAGGCGATTCGAGGCGTAACGCACACAATCGTTGTAAATACCATAACGGCCAAGATTATTAAGGTCTGTATCTTCGTCGACACTTTGCAACCACACGTCCAGTCGTTGTTTGAAATCATCCGCGCCAAAGTCATCCAACCCTGTCTGCTCGACCGCCTCGGCGAGCACGGCGGCGCTAGTAAGCGTCACTAAGAGCTGTCCCATATGCGCTAGCACCTGCTGCTGCATTTCGCTATAGACCGGTGCGTTCAGATCCTGGATGCGAATTCCCGTGCTGTTTTTATCCGTCATTTCGGTTTCTCTGCATTGGCTAATTGGTCGGCTCTGCTGGCGATCCAAATTGTGCATTAGCTGACTTGACCGTATTAATACGATCGTATTAAATAATACTATGGTATTAAAATCAACTAATTTGTTGTAAGCTTGATGTGAATTTTCCGTAACCATGCAACAAGCAATGAAAACCGAAGGCAAGCGCGACTACTCTACACGCGAACAGCTGATTGATGCGGCTGAACAATTATTCGCCGAACACGGCATCGACAATGTAAGTCTACTTGATATCACCCGCGCCGCGGGTCAGAAAAACCGTGGCGCACTGCAGTATCACTTTGGCGATAAACAAACCTTGATAAACTCGGTGTTGGACAAGCACGCCGGTGCCATCTCCCGGCAACGCGCACAGATTCTAGACGCACTGCAGGCCCAGCAAAAATGGACACTACGCGACGTGGTGCAAGCATTGGTGGTGCCGGTTGCTGCCAGGCTAGAAGACCCGGACGGCGGGCTGGCCTACCTTAAAATTAATAGTCAGTTGATGGCAAGCGAAGGCTACGCGCAGCAGCGCAGGGAGCGCACCAAACAAAATCCGCAGGCGCGGCGGTTGGAAAAAATGACTGCCGAAAAAATGCCGAAAAGCGACCGAGCGGGCGTGGCAGCCAAAATGCTACTGGTTGACTGCTTACTATTTCATGGCCTCGCAACCTATATATCACATAAAGGCAAAATCTCACGGCAAGTCTTTTTACATACCTTGATCGATAGCATTCTTGCTGTGCAGTTGGCTTAAAGTGGAGCTGATTTTTATTATCGGGCTCGCCTAAAACCAATCCGGCCAGTCTTTGCTGACGCTGGATTTCCATTCGGGCACGCGCTTTTCGAAAAATGCCATGCCTCCTTCTATCGCATCAGGCCGACCCATGCTGTAGTGCAACAACCGCGTTTCTAGTTGCTCCATATCCGCTAGCGACTGACCCATGCCTTGCCATATCATTTTTTTCGCCATGCCTATCACCAGGGGTGAGCAATTGATCGCGATATCACGCGCCATATCCAACGCGGCTGGGAGCACTTCATCGGTGGGTAAAACACGAGCGGCGAGGCCCTTTTCCTTGGCTTCCACTCCGGTTAAGCGTTGACCGGTCATAATAAGTTGCAGGGCATTTTCCAGTCCGATCATGCGCGGCAATAGATGGTGTATCGCGAAATCGGCAATCACGCCTCGGCGAGACTGGAGAAAACCGTACTTGCCCTCCTCCGCCAATATGCGCATGTCGCACTGCACTGCAATGCCCAAGCCAACACCAATAGCATGACCGTTGCAGGCGGCAATAACTGGTTTACGTACTTCGTAGGCTTGCATGCTAAGAGGGCAGGAGCTAAAAGTCATGTCCTCCCGTTCGGCAAACGTCGCTCCACCCTGACTCAAATCGGCGCCTGCACAAAATGCTTTACCTGCACCGGTAACAACCACTACCCTCACGTTATCGTCTTCGTCGCAACGCCGGTAGGCATCCCCCAGACCTTGCAGCATTGACTCACTCAAGGAATTTAGTTGTTCTGGACGGTTAAAGGTGATCAGTGCAACACCATCGCTAACTTCAACTAAAATTTCCTGACTTTCCATTTGACGACCTTGATGCATAGTGAATCGGGGATATAAGAGAGATATACTATGTGACATTCATACCACATGGCTATGATAAGCGGCATTCGCTCATGGATCACTTACCATTCGGTTAGCTCTGCAACACGGTTCCGAGCTGAGGTGCAGTAAAACAGGTACTGGTTAACATTTAGACCGCCTATATGCTTATTTCTCATTGGTTATAACCAATTTGTGAATTGGCTCTCACCGCTTTCGCCAGTCAGAGCACGGTAAATTTTTTGGGGTGCTGGTAACCTAGCGCTTAATGATTCAAGCAAAGGCTAAACCGATGTCGTGTACATTTATTCCCGTTAATTCGATCAAAAAGAGCTTCCTGATGGACGTTCCTCCCTCTAGCTATAGCCGCACGGTTAAAACAAAGACAAGGTCAGGAGCAAGCAGAATTGCAAAATTGTTTCGCTCCGCGCACGACGAAGCGAGATCTAACATCAGTTACAGAAGTTTATCCGCGGTAACGCTCAATATCGCCGGCTGGGTCAGCTTGCCTATAGAAATACGCAGGCCCGTGTCACTGTTAGCGGTTTACCGCGACAACGCCGGGGAACATGGCTTGTTGGTTGAAGAGATTCAGGCGCGTGGCGCGAGTCAAGTTCTGTTGTCTGGCGTGGTTGATATAAGAGCGATAGGCCCCATCCAAGACATTAAGTTATATTGCGGTGGATTAGACGACCCACGCGTGGGTTTCCAGCATATGCATGTGCAGAAGGTGAGCGGCCAACACGATCAGATTTCATTGACGGCTTGTTAGCGAGCTCCTGTCTTTGCTGCAAGCACTTTCCTTCTCCGTTTATAGCGCATTCAGGCCGCGCTGCAAATCATCCTGCAGATCGGCGACAGCTTCCAAGCCAACCGCTACGCGAATCAGATTTTCGGTAATTCCGCTGGCCTGTTTTTCCTCCGCAGTCAGCCTGCCGTGCGTGGTTGTCGCTGGATGCACAATGGTTGTCTTGGCGTCGCCCAGGTTTGCAGTCAATGACATAAGCCGGGTAGCGTCAATAAAACGCCAGGCTGCCTGCCGTTCTCCAGCGACGCGAAACGATAACACGCCGCCATAGGCTCTCTGCTGTCGGGTGGCCAATTTGTGCTGCGAGTGGTCGGGCAAACCGGAGTAAAACACTTTTTCAACACCCTGTTGCGACTGCAACCACCGCGCCAGTTGTAAAGCGTTAGCACTGTGCGCCTCCATTCGTAGGCGCAATGTTTCCAGTCCCTTCAAAAACACCCAGGCATTAAACGGCGCCATGCTGGGACCGCCGGCGCGCACGAAGCCCAACACTTCTTCCATCAGCTCCTGACGACCCAATACCACACCACCAAGGCAGCGACCCTGTCCATCAAGGTATTTGGTGGCCGAATGGATAATGATGTCGGCGCCGAAATCGAGAGGTTTTTGCAAAGCGGGCGTACAAAAACAATTGTCCACCGCGAGATACGCGCCATGCTCCTGCGCTATGCGCGCCAGTGCGCCGATATCGGCGATTTCCGCGAGGGGATTAGACGGGGTTTCCAAAAACAACAACCGCGTGTCGTCGGTAAGTGCCTTTTGCCACTGTGCTACGTCGGCAGTGTCGACAAAGCTCGTGGTAATCCCGAAGCGCTGCATATATTTACCGAGCAATACGGTTGTGCTACCAAATACCGCGCGCGAACAGACAATATGATTACCGGCCTGGAGCAAAGCCATGCAGGTGCTAAGAATAGCCGCCATACCCGACGCGGTCGCCACCGCCGCTTCGGCGCCTTCCAGTGCTGCGATGCGCTCTTCAAAAGTGCGAACCGTAGGATTGGTGTAACGAGAGTAAACGTTGCCCACGTGTTCGCCACTAAATCGCGCGGCGGCTTCGGCAGCCGAGTCGAACACATAGCTGGAGGTGGTGAAAATTGGCTCGCAGTGCTCGCCCTCAGCTGTGCGCACATGACCGGTGCGTATTGCCAGCGTATCAATTTCGGCACTGCCCAGCGCTTGCCGGCGTTCCTCGCTTTTATCACTCACTGTGGTTCATCGCTGTTTTATAAGGCCTGACTATTATGCAAGCCGATCACATGATCGTCGTCATTGCTAAAGCGAGCATTGGTTTGTTGTTTCACATTGTCGTTACGCGATGCTTCCAGCTGGTTCAAATACGTCGCGTCGACATCACCGGTAATATAGTGGCCATCGAAAACCGAACAGTCGAAGCGGTTTATATCTGGGTTACCCTCGGCTGAGCAGGCGACCAAATCGTCGAGGTCCTGATAGACAAGCCAGTCGGCGCCAATCAGCTCACACACTTCTTCTTCGCTGCGGCCGTGGGCAATCAGTTCCTGCGCCGACGGCATGTCGATGCCGTACACATTAGGATACACGACGGCCGGGGCGGCCGATGCCAAATACACCTTTCTGGCGCCAGCCTCGCGCGCCAATTCAATAATTTGTTTCGACGTGGTGCCACGCACGATAGAGTCGTCGATCAGCAACACGTTTTTACCCTTAAATTCCAGTTCGATCGCGTTGAGCTTGTGGCGAACCGATTTCTTACGCTGGCTCTGGCCAGGCATAATAAACGTGCGCCCTATATAACGATTTTTCATCAAGCCTTCACGAAACTTCACATCAAGTTCATAGGCCAATACCTGACCGGCGACGCGGCTGGTATCAGGGATGGGAATGACGACATCGATATCGTGGTCGGGCCGCAGCTTGAGAATTTTATGCGCCAACACTTCACCCATGCGTAGCCGTGATTTGTACACCGAGATGCCATCCATAATCGAATCGGGCCGGGCAAAATAAACGTGCTCAAAGATACACGGCGTCAATTGCGGATTGGCAGCACACTGTTGCGTATGAATCTCACCCGCGGCCGTGATATAAACTGCTTCACCGGGTGCGATGTCGCGAATCAATTCGAAACCAAGTACATCTAGCGCAACACTCTCTGACGCCATAATGTACTCGTCGCCGTCGCTGGTTTCGCGTTTGCCGAACACAATGGGACGTATACCTCGCGGATCGCGAAAGCCAACGATGCCATGGTTGGTAATCATCGCCGCCGCTGCGTATGCCCCGCGGCAACGGCGGTGCACACCAGCCACTGCGCTAAAAATATCCTCCGGCGCCGGGGTCAGCTTGCCAATTAGTTGCAGCTCGTGGGCAAACACATTGAGCAAGACTTCCGAATCAGAATCGGTATTGAGGTGACGCAAATCAGATTCGAATAGTTGTTTGGTCAGCTCGGCGGAATTGGTTAAGTTACCGTTGTGCGCAAGACTAATGCCATACGGTGAGTTGACATAAAACGGCTGCGCCAGCGCGGGGCTGGAGCTGCCAGCGGTAGGATAGCGCACATGGCCCAGACCCATGTTGCCAACCAGTTGCTGCATGTGTCGGGTGCGGAACACATCGCGCACCAGGCCGTTGCCTTTACATTGGTCCAGCTTACCCTCATGACAGGTCACTATGCCGGCGGAATCCTGACCCCGATGTTGCAACAAGGTCAGCGCATCGTAGAGCGCTTGATTGACTTTAGATTTTCCAACGATGCCAACAATACCGCACATATTAGTTCAGTCCGGTTCAATGGAGGAGAAAAGCTGGATAACAGCACTGGTCGCTTCTCTGGACCAGTCTTCCAATCTCAGCACATGCGGAATGAGCTGCGACGATTGCCACCACTCATCGCCTTCGACCGTTATCACTGCCGGGACAAAGATTAGTATGGCGAGTACGATGATAACTCCGCGAGCAAAACCGAAGAAGGTGCCCAGTATTCGATCGGTGGCGCCCAAGCCCACCGAATTCACCAGCTGACCAAGCAATTTCGTTACCAGCGAACCCAACACCATTGTGACAACGAATAAACTGGAAAACGCGATGATGTTGCGCAGCGACGGTGTGTCGATTTTGTTCACCATCAGCGCGCCTAACTGATCGTCGAATAACATGGCTATAGCAATAGCCAAAAACCATACCGCCAAAGACATCGCTTCCTGCACGAAGCCACGCATAAGACTCACCACGCATGACAAACCGACAACGCCAACGATAAACCAATCAGCCCAATTCATTGCATACCATAGTGAAATTTCACGACGAAGGATACGCGCCGCATTTAGTGTACCTCGTCACTCATACTGTAACGTTCAGCGAGACGCGTTTTCGCGGTCATAGTGACGCTACCGCAAGAAAGCGCAAGGATGCTGCTGGCCCTTGGCGGCTCGCCCGAAGGGAGCCCTCGAAATCGCCCGCCGCAGCGTTGCAGTGCTTGACAAGGTGACCTACATTGCCTGCGAACTGCATCTTGCGTCGAACGATTTCGACGGCTCTGAATGTTACAGTATGAGTGACGAGGTACACCAGTTTATTTAGGCCGAAAGTTCAGCACCAGTGAGTTTACCTTTTCACTTTTGTCGATTTCCTGCTTGATACTGACAGCCTTGCGCTTATCAAATTTCGGACCTATTAAAACTCGAAAAGATTGCTTACCAGCGCGCTCGGCAACTTCGCTGTAGGCGCGATAGTCCTTTGCCCTAAGCTTGTCTACCAATTGCCTTGCGCTTTTCCGGTCCGACAAGCTTGCAACCTGCACCACCCAGGCCGGGCGAAAAAGTGCCTTCTGCTCGGCCGTTGCTGATGCGCTTGCATTGCTCGCTGTTGCAGCGGGTTCGTTTTTCTTGTCGGCGGCGTCGGTGCCGGCAACTTCGCCTTGCGAGTCTTTGGCCGGTGGCGGTGGCTTAGCAATTTTCGGCTTTTTGGCGTCGGCAATTTCGTCATCGGGCCAACCAACGACACTTGCATCCGGTTCGGGGACCTCGGCCGGCTGCCAGCGTTCCACTTCGGGCTTAGCTGGAATTTTCGATTCGCGACTAAGCCTGATTTTGTCAGCACTGTCGAATACCAGCGGCCACAAAATCGCCGCAATAGCCAGCAAGACAATGGCTCCGATCAGCCGCTTTTTAAGGGCATCATCCATTGTTGTCTGTCTCGAATTTATCCTGCAATGATTCCAACACCGGCCCCACCGTATGAAAAGAGCCAAATACCAACACTCGATCACCAGTCTGGGCTATGCTCAATACCCGACACAAGGCCTGGCATGGATTCTCGCTAACGCTGGCCACAAACTGACCGCGCTCATGCAACTCAGCGGCGACAGCGGCGGCCATCTCCGCCCGCGCGCTAGTTTTTATCTCGGCTAAATACCAGCTATCAACCAGTTCCTGCAACGGTGTCAACATCGCCGGCCAGTTTTTATCGCTCAACACGCCAAACACGGCATATGTTTTACCCGACCGCGGCTGCCGTTGCAACTGCTCTGCCAAAGCCATTGCAGCCGCCGGATTATGCGCCACATCTAACACAATGCTTATGCCTTGGTAGTCGATTCGTTGTAGTCGACCCGGCAGCTGGCAGTCGCGAAGGCTGCGGGTTAATTCTGCGGTGTCCACAGGATTGTCCAGCAATTTAAACACCTGCAAGGCAGCCGCAACACAATCAAGATGCAAATCGGGCAGCGGTAAATCTTCAATTGTCATGGCTCCCGATCGCCAACTCCAGCTGTCGTCGGCATCGCGATTACCATCGAACTGCTCACCAATAAAATAGCTTTGGTTGTGTAAGGTTTTAGCAGCGCTACGCAATGCCACTGGGGGATCGCGTTCGGCGCATACGAAGGCGATATTGGCGCGCAGTATGCCGGCTTTCTCAACGGCAATGGCCTCGCGGTTATCACCCAACCAATCTTCGTGGTCTATAGCGATGCTGGTAATAACGGCAATATCAGCGTCAACGATGTTCACTGCATCAAGTCGGCCGCCAAGCCCAACTTCCAACAGCGCAACGTCAAGCGGTTGTTTGGCGAACAAGTAAAAGGCGGCGAGTGTCGTGAACTCGAAATACGTGAGTGGCGTATCTTCACGCACCGCGTCGACTGCAGTCAGCGCCGCACAGAAGTCCGCATCAGTCGCATATTCACCATTAATGCGCACCCGTTCGTTGTAATGCATAAGATGTGGTGAGGTGTAAACACCGACGCGCTGACCGGCGTCGAGCAGCAATCTCTCAAGCATCGCGATGGTAGAGCCCTTGCCGTTCGTACCAGCAATACTGACCTTACGTTCGGCCAGCGCGCCATATTTTAACCGGCTAGCAACTTCGGCTACGCGATCTAATCCAAGCTCGATTTCCTTAGGGTGAAGTGTTGCCAGTCGCTGCTGCCAGGCATCGAGATCTCGTTCTTTCATCCAGCAAGCCTATGGCGTCTCGGATTCCGCACCATCCGGCTGCACTTCTTCAACCGGTTGGCTTTCTTCAATCACTGGCGCCGGTTTTTCTGCTTCTGTTGGTGTGGACTGGTGCATTAGCTTGGCGAGCAATCGCGCGATGGTGTCTCGCATATCGTTACGGTTCACAATGAGATCGATAGCGCCTTTCTCCAGCAAAAACTCGCTGCGCTGAAAACCGGGTGGCAAGGTTTGCCGAATGGTTTGCTCGATAATATTCGGTCCGGCAAATCCAGCACGGGCGTTCGGCTCGGCGATATTTATATCTCCCAACATGGCAAGGCTGGCCGACACACCGCCATACACAGGATCGGTCATCACGGATATGTAGGGAATACCGGCTTGCTTCATTCGTTCCAGCACGGCGCTGGTTTTAGCCATTTGCATTAAGGAAATCAGCGCTTCCTGCATACGCGCGCCGCCGGTTGCAGAGAAACACACCAACGGGATTTTTTGTTCAAGCGCGGCGTTGGCAGCGCGGGTAAACTTTTCTCCCACCGCATAACCCATCGAACCACCATGAAAGCTAAACTCGAACGCCGCGACCACTAGCGGAAAGCCTTCAAGCTTGCCCTGCATCACAATCATGGCGTCTTTTTCACCGGTTGACTTTTGCGCCACCGTGAGCCGGTCTTTATACTTTTTCAAGTCTTTGAATTTTAGCTGATCTATCGGCTCAACCTCGGTCGCTAGCTCTTCGCGATCTTCGGCGTCCAAAAATAAATCCAGACGCGCACGTGCGCCAAGGCGCATGTGGTGGTCGCACTTGGGACACACCTCTAGGTTTTTCTCCAACTCCGGGCGATACAAAACGGCATCGCACTTAACGCATTTTTTCCACACCCCTTCCGGCATGTTAGTGCTACCTGGTTTAGCACCCGTATCAGCCGAGCGAATGCCGGTAGGTAGAATTTTGTCAATCCAGCTCATTGTGTTTCCTACGTAACGTTAATTGCAGACCTTATTTCTTCTAACAGCGCCTCTGCCTGGTAAAGGCCGGCGTCGCCATGGCCCATCAGTTCGACCAGCGCGCTGCCAACCACAACTCCATCGGCAACGCGCGCAATCTCCCGAGCTGTCACTGCATCCTTTATCCCGAAGCCCACACAAATGGGGATACCTGCATGGGCCTTTATCGCGTTCACACTTTCAGCCACTGAACCGCTATCGAGGCTGGAAGCGCCGGTAACTCCTTTTAAAGATACGTAATAAATATAGCCGGTAGCCAGTGCAGAAATTTGCGCTATGCGCTTAGGCGTAGTAGTCGGCGCGATCAGAAAAATAGTATCCAGCGCTTGCTTTTTCAACTCGCCATTAAGCTCACTAGCTTCTTCAGGCGGTAAATCTACCGTTAGCACGCCATCAACGCCAGCGGCCTGCGCCAACGCTGCGAACTCCACATAACCCATGGCTTCGATAGGATTAAGATAGCCCATCAACACCACAGGTGTGTCAGTATTGTCAGCGCGAAATTCGGCAACCATGTGCAATGCGTCGCGCAGGCTAACTTGTTCTTGCAGGGCACGCTCGTGGGCCCGCTGGATAGTCGGGCCTTCCGCCATCGGATCAGAGAAAGGCACCCCGAGTTCAATGATGTCCGCGCCCTGCTCAACCATCTTGTGCATGAATGGCACGGTCACGCTGCGATTGGGATCGCCGGCGACGATGTAAGGCACCAGCGCTTTGCGCTGCTGTGCTTGCAGTTTGTCTAGCTGCTGCTTAATTCGGCTCACACACTTCCTTAGTAAATCTGTTAAACGCTAATGCCGTCTATGTTGGCAACGGTCAGTATGTCTTTGTCGCCACGCCCGGACAGGTTCAGCAATAGAATCGCGTCTTTGTCTAATGTGGGGGCAATGTTCTTGGCGTAGGCCAGGGCATGACTCGATTCCAAAGCAGGCATAATACCTTCTATATGTGTCAGGTCACGAAAGGCGCTTAGCGTTTCGTCGTCGTTAACCGCCACATAGTCGACCCGATTGATATCCTTCAGCCAGGAATGCTCCGGGCCAACCCCAGGATAATCAAGACCAGCGGAAACGGAATGAGTTGCCATAATCTGCCCGTTTTCATCTTCCATTAAATAGGTGCGATTGCCATGCAGTACGCCGGGTCGGCCGCAATTAAGCGGTGCCGCGTGTTGCCCAGTTTCCAGGCCGTGGCCACCCGCTTCGACCCCTACCATCGCCACCGACTGGTCTTCTAAAAACGGATGAAACAGACCAATAGCGTTAGAACCACCGCCAACACAAGCGATCAAGGTGTCCGGCAGTCGGCCGGCCATCTCCAGACACTGGGTGCGCGCTTCGCGGCCAATCACCGATTGAAAATCGCGCACCAGCATGGGATATGGGTGTGGCCCTGCACAAGTGCCAATAATATAGAATGTATCGTCTACGTTGCTGACCCAATCGCGCATGGCTTCGTTCATTGCGTCTTTTAGCGTACGCGAGCCCGAATTGACGGGAATAACTTCCGCACCCAGCAATTTCATGCGGTATACGTTTAGCGACTGACGCTGAATATCTTCGGCGCCCATATAGACATGACATTCCAGCCCCATACGCGCCGCTACGGTCGCACTGGCAACACCGTGTTGGCCGGCACCAGTCTCGGCAATAATGCGGGTTTTACCGCTGCGTTTCGCCAATAACGCCTGCCCGATCGTATTATTGATTTTGTGCGCGCCGGTATGATTCAGATCCTCGCGCTTCAGGTAAATGCGCGCGCCGCC